>DASXRB010000710.1:0-15712 GCA_036506875.1 Kribbellaceae bacterium
CCCCGGCAGTCCGGCCGGGTGGGGCGGAACCGCCGGGTTGTTCTCAGGCGTTCCTCAGATGGACCCCGTACTATCGCGGGTGACGGCCCATAGCGGGCTTGTCGGTTCGTCATCAGGAGGATGACATGCAGAGCAGCAACCCGGTCCTGAACCGGTCGAGTGCTTTCGCGCCTGGCCACGGCCAGGCTTACCCCGGTGCCGCTCCCTATGGCCAGCCGGGACCGTACGGTCAGCCCGGGCAGTACGGCGGTCACGGCACGCCGCCGCAGCAGTATCAGGGCGCACCCGCCGCCACCCGGCCGATGACGCTCGACGACGTGATCATCAAGACGACCCTCACGCTCGCCGTCGTGATCGGGGCCGCGGCCCTGTCGTGGTGGTTCGTCCCGGACAACCTCGTCGGCCTGGCCTGGATCGGCGGCGCGCTGGTCGCGTTCGGCCTGGCGATGGTGCTGTCGTTCATGCGCACGGTCAACCCGGCGCTGGTGCTGGTGTACGCCGCGGCCGAGGGCGTCTTCCTCGGGGTGGTCAGCAAGTTCTTCGAGAGCTACGCCGACGGCGCCGTGATGCAGGCGGTGCTCGCGACGCTCATCACCGCCGGCCTGACGCTGGCGTCGTACAAGTTCTTCAACATCAAGGTCACCGCGCGGTTCACCCGCATGGTGGTCATCGCGACGATGGGCTTCGTCGGCGTGATCCTGGTCAACTTCGTGCTGAGCTTCTTCGGGGCCGACTTCGGCGCCGGCGGCCTGGGCGCGATGGGCCTGCTGTTCGCGGCGATCGGTGCCGGGCTCGCGGTGTTCAACCTGATCCTCGACTTCGACCTGGTCGAGCGCGGGGTGGCCACCGGCGCGCCGCAGAGCGAGGCCTGGCGGGCGGCGTTCGCGCTGACTGTCACGCTGGTCTGGCTCTACGTCAACCTGCTGCGGATCATCGCCATCTTGCGAGGCGACTAGCCTGCGCGGCGACCGACTCGTCGGACCCGCCGGCACGGCACAGCGGCCGGCTCCCCGTCATCCGGGGAGCCGGCCGCTCACGTTGTGCGGTGGATCGTCAGCCCATGCGGCGGTGGGCGCGGTCCAGGTCGTACTCGTGGACGATCGCGGTAGCGTGACCGTGCGGCAGCGCGTACTCGCTCTGCAGCCATGTGACCCTGTCGGTGAAGCGCAGGAACGACGGTCCGTCGTTCATGAGCCTGAACCACTCGGACATCGAACGCCCTGTTATCGCGGGCACCTTCTCCACCAGGCGCTGATGCGTCTCCTCAGAGTGGTTCATGGCCATTGCCGCCTCCCGTCGTCGCCGGACAGTGCGTAGTTATCGACTGTGCCCGACGACCTGCGATCTAACAAGTCCCGAACGCTGAGCGAACACCGTCAATCGCGTGACAGCACACGGGCGGAACCGTCCGCGTCGGAGATCTCGGCGTGCTGGTCGTACTCGTCGGTCTCGACCCGGTCGACCTCTGCCTTCGGGTGCCGGCGGCGGCGCCGCAGCTGGGCCCAGCGGCCGCGCGGTCCGCGGTCGCGGCCGGCGACCTCGGTCGCGGACACCTCGGTGCCGTCGGTCTCCGCGGCGGCCACCGCGGCCTTCGCGATCGGCAGCACGGCCTCGCCGCGGAACGGCTCCGGCGCCTCCACCGCCTCCGGCCCGACGCCCATGGCGGCCGCGACGGACGGCAGTAGCGCGGCGGCAGCGGCGGCGTACCCGGCGGCGGACGGGTGGAACCGGTCCGGCCCCCACATCGACGGGTCGGAGGCGAAGGCGTCGGTCAGCAGCGAGCCCATCGACACGGTCCGGCCGCCGGCCTCGACGACCGCGATCGTCTGTGCGGCCGCGAGCCGGCGGCTCCAGGCCCGGGCGACCTGCCGCAGCGGCGGCACGATCGGCTCCACCACGCCGAGGTCCGGGCAGGTGCCGACGACGACCTGGCAGTGCGCCGCGCGCAACCGTCGGACGGCCTGCTCGAGCAGCCGCACCGACGTGGACGGCCGCATCTTGGCCTTCACGTCGTTGACACCGATCAGGATCACCGCGACATGCGGCCCGTCCAGCAGTGCGGTGTCGACCTGCGGAGCGAGGTCGCTCGACATCGCGCCGGTGACGGACACGTCGACCAGCCGGACCGGGCGCTGGGCGAGCTCGGCCAGCCCGGAGGCCAGCAGCACACCGGGCGTCTCGTCGGGGGACGCGGTGCCGTAGCCGGCGGCGCTGGAGTCGCCGATCATCGCGAGCGTGATGGGATGCCCCGCGTACCGGCCGTAGAGGCCGTTGCCGCGAGTCGGGTAATACCGCATCGGGCCGATCACTCGCTCGGCGTACTGAGCCTCGGCCGTCAGGACCCCCCACAGAGTCGCCCCGATGAGCCCGAGCCCCCCACCACCGAACGCCGCGGCCTGGGCCAGTTTGCGCGCGGCCCGGGCTTTGCTCATGCGAACCAGGATTACATACGGTGTTGACGATTCAAGCGATTTCACCGGCGGAATCCGCGCCCTCGCCGTACGCCCATATAGTGAGACCGTGCACTACGCGAACTCACTCCTGGACCTGGTCGGCAACACGCCGCTCGTCAAGCTCACCAAGACCACCGACGGCGCCAGGCCGCTCGTGCTGGCGAAGGTCGAGTACTTCAACCCCGGCGGGTCGGTGAAGGACCGGATCGCGGTCCGGATGATCGAGGCGGCCGAGTCCTCCGGCGAGCTGAAGCCGGGCGGCACGATCGTCGAGCCGACGTCCGGCAACACCGGGGTCGGGCTGGCGATGGTTGCCCAGGCCAAGGGTTACACATGCGTTTTCGTCTGCCCGGACAAGGTCAGCGAGGACAAGCGCAACGTGCTGAAGGCGTACGGCGCCGAGGTCGTCGTGTGCCCGACCGCGGTCGCGCCGGAGCACCCGGACTCGTACTACAGCGTGTCCGACCGGCTGGTCCGCGAGATCGACCGCGCTTGGAAGCCGGACCAGTACTCCAACCCGAACAACCCGCAGTCGCACTACGAGACCACCGGCCCGGAGATCTGGGAGCAGACCGAGGGCAGGATCACGCACTTCGTCGCCGGCGTCGGCACCGGCGGCACGATCAGCGGCACCGGGCGCTACCTCAAGGAGGTCAGCGGCGGCCGGGTGCAGATCATCGGCGCCGACCCCGAGGGCTCGGTGTACTCCGGCGGCACCGGCCGGCCGTACCTGGTCGAGGGTGTCGGCGAGGACTTCTGGCCGGAGACGTACGACAAGACCATCTGCGACCGGATCATCGAGGTCTCCGACGCGGACTCGTTCGCGGTCACCCGGCGGCTGGCCCGCGAGGAGGCGATGCTGGTCGGCGGCTCGGCGGGCATGGCGGCGGCCGCGGCGATCCGGCTGGCGCACGAACTCTGGGCCGACCCGGCCGCCGATGACACGGTGATCGTCGTACTGCTGCCCGACGGCGGCCGGGGCTACCTGACGAAGGTGTTCAACGACGAGTGGCTGGCGCAGTACGGCTTCCTCGCCGGCGGTCCGGAGGGTACGACGCTGCGCGACGTGCTGGCCACCAAGGACGGCAGCATGCCGCCGCTGGTGCACACGCACCCGAACGAGACGATCGCGGAGGCGATCGAGATCCTGCGCGAGTACAACGTCTCGCAGATGCCGGTGGTGCGGGCCGAGCCGCCGGTGATGGCCGCGGAGGTCGCCGGCGCGGTGTCGACGAAGGCGCTGATGGACGCGCTGTTCGTCGGGCACGCCCGGCTGGCCGACCGGGTCGAGCAGCACATGGAGCCGCCGCTGCCGTCGCTGGGCGCGAACGAACCCGTCTCGAAGGCGGTCGAGCTGCTGGAGAAGGCGGACGCGCTGATGGTGCTGGACGACGGCAAGCCCGTCGGCGTCATCACCCGCCAGGACCTGCTGGGGCATCTCGCCACCGGCTGAGGACGACCAAGGAGGCGCCATGCCCGCAGAGAACGCGAAGGTGGTGTCGGTACCGCCGCCGAAGGCGGTGCTGGCGGTGGTGAACCCGGTCGTGAAGGTGGTCGCGAAGACGCCGCTCGGCCGGGTGCTCGGCTCGACCGGGACGCTGACGTTCACCGGCCGGCGCAGCGGCGCGCGGCTGGAGGTCGCGACCGGGATCCACGACCTCGAGGACGGCACGTACGGCGTGTTCAGCAGCTCGCCGTGGCGGCTGAACTTCCGGGGCGGCGCCCCGGTCGAGGTACGGCTCGGCGGCCGCCTGCATCACGGCCGCGCGGAGCTGATCGACGCGCCGGCGGTCATCGGCCCGGCCTTCAAGAAAGCCATGAAGCACGCCAGCACGCGCACGCTCGGCCTGCAGGTCGAGCGCGGCCACGAGGCCACCGAGGCCGAGCTAGGCGTGACGGGACGCGAGCTCATCAGGATCACGTTCGACGACTGAGCCGGTACCAGTGGGCGGTCGCGGTCGCGAGGCGGGGTGGCAGCAGGGCTTCTTCGACGTCCGTCAGCTCCCAGCCACCGAAAGCGGCCTCGACCTGGTCCTGGGAGAGCCCTCGCGGCAGCGGCCGCTTCGTTCCGGAGGTGAACGCGAACAGCAGCAGCACCGCGTCCGGTTCGCTCACCGACGTAGCCTCGCGGGCGTAGGCGGCCTTCTGCTCGTCGCCCAGCAGGTGGAAGCAGCCGGCGTCGAGCAGGAACCGGTACCCGCTGCCAACGACCGCCGACATCCGCGTCACGTCACCGACCACGAAGCGTGCGTCGATCCCCTCGGACGCGGCACGGGCCCGGGCTTGCTTGACCGCGTGCGGCACGATGTCGACCCCCGTCACCTGCCAGCCCAGCCGCGCAAGCCGCATCGAGTGCGCGCCGCGACCGCAGCCGATGTCGAGCGCCTTTCCTGCCGGTGGGTTCTCCCGCGACAGCAGCCGGTCGAGCTGCCCACTGCCCGGCCCGCCTATGTCCTCCCACGGCGTGAACCCGATCCGGTACATGAACCTCCAGCGGAGTGCCATAAGTGATGTTCTAGCGGCTCGAGCGCCGTTTCGGAACTCAGCTGACTTGAAATCTGCCGCTTGACCTCAACACGACTTGAGGTTTCATGCTCTTCCGCATGACCTCCACGACAGTAGTCGCCGATGCCCCGGCCGGCCCGCAGATCGCCGGACCCGCCAAGCTGTTCGCCGCGCCGCACTGGCCGCTCGCATGGCGATCAGCTTCGCGGTCAGTGGGACGCTGCTGGCGCTGGCGGCGCCGGATCCCGGCCGGGCGGTGTTCGGCGCGATCATCACCGCCGGCGCGGTGATCGCCGCGCTCGGCCTGCTGGTCACGCGGCGCGTGGGCGCCGAGGGCTGAAAGGTGCGGTGGCCGGCCGGCCCGTCCCCCGGCCGGCCACCGCGTTGCACCGCCGTCCCGCCCTAGGCGGCGGCGCGCTTCTTGGCGCGACCGATGATGGTCAGCGCCAGCAGTACCTTCACCACCGCGATCCCGGCCAGCACCAGGTAGCCCCAGCGGAACCCGTCGGTGATTGCCGACGGCAACGATGCGCCGGCGGTGCTGCGGTCGTGGGTGTGCACGGCGGCCAGGGTGATGACGGTCGCCATCCCGAGGGCCGCGCCGGTCTGGTTGAAGGTGGTCAGGATGCCGGACGCGATCCCGGACTCCTGTGGCTGAACGGCCATCACACCCATCGTGTTCAGCGGGGCGAAGCAGCACGGCAGGCCGGAGCCGAGGACGACCAGGCCGGGCAGCAGCCCGGTCCAGTACGAGCCGCCGGTCGACGGCAGCCAGACCAGCAGCAACGAGCCGGCCAGCAGCAGCGTGGCGCCGAGCAGGTAGACCTCGGCCGGCCCGGCCTTGCCCATCAGCTTCGGGATCACGAACGTCATCGCCAGCGTCGGTGCGCCCATCCCGACCACGCCGAGCCCGGCCTGCAGCGGCGTGAAGCCGAGCACCCGCTGCTGGTAGACGCTGATCATGAAGAACACCGACATCATCAGCGCGGACACCAGCAGCAGACCGAGGCCGCTGGTCCGCAGCGCGGCGACGCCGAGCAACCGCGGCGGGATCAGCGGGTCGGCGCCGCGGGACTGGACGACGCCGAGCAGCGCGAACGCGACCACGGCGCCCGCCAGTGCGCCGAGCGTGTGCGCCGAGGTCCAGCCGCGGTCGGAGACCCCGATCAGTGCGTAGATCAGCAGCGCCAGGCCGGCCGCGGCCAGCACCGCGCCGGGCAGGTCGAACGAGCGCTTCGGGCCTCCGGCGGAAGGGGTCAGCGCCGGCACCAGCCGGACGGCGAAGATCGCGGTCACGACCGCGATCGGCAGGTTCACCCAGAACGCCCAGCGCCAGTCGGACCAGGTGATCAGCGCGCCGCCCATGACGACGCCGAGCGTGCCGCCGATACCGGCCAGCGCCGCCCAGATGGTGATCGCGGTACGACGCTCGGCCAGGTCCCGGAACACCGTCACCACGATCGACATCGCGGCGGGCGAGAGCAGCGCGGCACCGAGTCCCTGGAAGGCGCGGGCGCCGACCAGGACGCTCGCGGAGGCGGCGAAACCGCACGCCACGGAGGCGGCGGTGAAAAGGGCCAGGCCGGCCAGGAAGACCCGCCGGCGGCCGAGGATGTCGGACGCGCGGCCGCCGAGCAGCAGCAGGCTGCCGAGCATCAGCACGTAAGCGTCGACGATCCACTGCTGGCTGCCGGTGGAGGCGTGCAGCGCGCCCTCGATCGAGGGGAGCGCGACGTTCACGACCGTGGCGTCCAGCATCACCATGAACTGGGCCATGCCGACGACGGCGAGGATCGCCCAGCGCCGGGGATGACTGCCGTCGGCCGTGACGGTGGGAGCGCCCGACTGGGCTGTCTGGGCCATCAGGGTGGTCCTTTCGGGGTTCTTACGCAGCGGACTGGGTTCGTCGCCACACGTTAGATGCGTGCGCATGAATTATCAACTCGGGTAACATCTGGGCATGTCGAGCACCGCGCGGAAGGCCGCCGTACCCGATGCCTGGCTCGGTCTGCTGCGGGTGTTCCACCAGGTCGCCGCGCGGATCGACGAGAGCCTGATCAAGCGGCACGACCTGTGCCTGACCTGGTTCGAGGTGATGGTCGAGCTGGAGAGCGCGGGCAGCCCGGTCCGGGTGTCCGACCTGGCCGCGCGCGTGACGATCAGCCAGCCGCGGGTCTCCCGCGTCGTCCGGCTGATGGCCGACCGCGGGCTGGTGACCCGCACCTCGGCCCCGGACGACGCGCGGGGGACCGAGGTCGGGCTGACCCCTGCGGGCGAGGTGGCCTGCAAACAGGCGCGGACGACGTACGAGGAGATCCTGGACGAGGCGTTCCGCGGCGGGCTGAGCACCGCCGAGGTCGGCGTGCTGCGCGGCATCGTGGCGAAGTTCAGCGCCGCCGACGCCGCACAGCACTGAGGGCGTCCGTCACCAGACCGGTGGCCGGCGGTCGTGCCAGGGCTGGGCGGCCTCCAGTTGCGCGGCCAGCGCGAGCAGCGTGGCCTCGTCGCCGTACCGGGCGCCGAGCATGATGCCGATCGGCAGCCCCTCGTCGTTCCAGTGCAGCGGCAGGCTGATACTCGGTCCGCCGGTGACGTTGTAGAGCGGGCTGAACGGCATGAACGCCGCCTGCGCCCCGAACTCCGCGTCCTGGTCCGAGTCGTTGCGCAGGGCACCGGTCTTCACGGGCGGCTGGGCGAGAGCCGGGCTCAGCAGAACGTCGTACCGGCTGAACAGCTCGGCGGTGATCCGTCGCGTGCTGCGCTCGTAAACGCCGAGCGCCGCGGCCAGCCGGACCCCGCTGACCTGGGCGGCGATCGCCCGCAGCGTGCGGGTGAAGGGCATCAGCAGGTCCTCGTCGTCGACCGTCGGGAGGCCGGCCAGCGTCGACATCACCTGGATGAACGCGTCGGCCAGCCCGTCGTCGGCCGGCAGCGCCGCCTCCTCGACCTCGTGCCCGAGCCCGGCGAGCAGCGTGGCGGTCCGCTGGTACGACGTGATGCAGTCGGCGTGGATCTCGACACCCGGCAGCAGCGGGGTCGGTACGGCGCCGACCCGCAACCGGCCCGGGTCCCTCCTGGCGTGGCCGAGGAAGGTCTCGCCCGCGTCGGCCATCGCGTCGAGCAGTGCGGCGGCGTCGGCCACCGTGCGCGCGATCGGGCCGTGCGTGGACATGCCGGAGAAGTCGCCGTCCGGGCCGTTGGAGACCCGGCCGCGGCTGGGCTTGAGCCCGACCAGGCCGCAGGCCGAGGCGGGGGTGCGGATCGAGCCGCCGTGGTCGGTGCCGTGCGCGATCGGCGCCAGGCCGGCGGCGACCGCGGCGGCCGAACCGCCGCTGGAGCCGCTGGGGGAGCGCTCGGGGTCCCACGGGTTGCGGGTCGGCGGGGCGAGCTTGTTCTCGGTGTAGCAGGTGAGCGCGAACTCCGGTGTGTTGGTCTTGCCGAGGATCACGGTGCCGGCGTCCTTGAGCCTGCCGACGACGTCGTCGTCGGCGTCCGGGACGTGCTCGGCGAACGCCACCGAGCCGAACGTGCAGTGCACCCCGGCGACCCGGGTGACGTCCTTGATCGCGATCGGCACACCGTGCAGGGGCGAGAGCTCGGTGCCGGCGCGGACTGCCTCCTCGGCGGCGGCGGCCTGCCGGCGGGCGAGGTCCGCGGTGACGGTCAGGTAGGCGCCGATCGCGCTGTCGTGCGCGGCGATCCGGTCCAGGTAGGCCTCGGCGAGCTCGGTGGGCTTGAGGTCGCCGGTGCGGATCGCGGCGGCCTGGTCGAGGGCGGTCAGGTCGTGCAGCTCGGTCATGTCAGGGATCCCTGCTAGTCGATGGGGGCGAGGACGCGGGAGTTGTCGGGGCGGACGCCGCGGGACGGGCGGAGGTCGGCGACCGCGAAGCAGCGGCGCAGCCAGCGGTCGGCGCCGTCGTACCGGGGGTTGAAGTCGGTCCGGCCGTGCACCGCGACCCTGTTGTCGACGACGATCAGGTCACCCGGCTGCAGGACGGCGCCGATCAGCGCGTGCTGCATCGCGGTCCGCAGCCGTTCCAGGGCGTCGGCGCCGTCGGCACGGACCGCTTCCATGGCGTGGAAGTCGACGCACAGGTCCGGGTCGTCCGCCGGCCCGCTGAGCACCGGCATGACCTCGGAGTACCGGGCCGGGCCGTCGCCGGTGAACGAGGAGCTGAACCGGATCCGGTACACCGGCGCGCGCAGCGTCCGGTGGCGGTCGGCCGGCATCGCCCGGAGTGCGGCGCGGGCCGAGCCGGTGACGGTGGCGGCGACCCCGTCGTGGTCGGGACGCAGGCAGAACAGGCTGATCAGCTCGGGCTTGTACGGGTGGAAGCCGTCCTCGGTGTGGAGCTCGAGCAGCCGGCTGCCGGTGTTCTCCTGCCGCTGCTCGGCACCCGCGACCGGGCAGACGTCCTGCACGAGCCGGCCGTCCTTCTCGTCGGCGTACGCGATCACCTCGCCGAGCACCGTCATCACCGCGAGCTGGGTCAGCGTGCTGATCGGCAGCGCCGACCAGTCCGGCGCGGCCGCGTCGCTCGCCGGGGTCGGCGGCAGCGGCTCGTCGACCGGGAGGTTGCGGATCAGCAGCGTGCCCGCGTCGTTGCCGGCGGTGCGGAACTCGATCAGCCGGGCCAGCAGCCGTTCGGGCAGCGACCGCGTCGCCAGCTCGACCTCGGCCAGCAGGGCCGGATGGCCGAGCGGGTACTCGCCGTACTTGAGGCTCAGCCCGAGCGCGACCCGCTCGAACGCGGCCAGGTCCTGGTTGCTCAGGGCAACGGTCACGGCGGCCGGGATCGCGCCGTACCGCCAGCCGGCCTGGTCAGTGGTGTCGGCCATGGTGGATCTCCTGTTGGTAACGCTTCAGGGCTCGGATCATCCGGAGGGCCTCGCCGGGCCAGCTCGCCACGCTGGCGAGCCGCGCGGCCGGCCGTCGTACCGCTTGGTGGACGTCGAGGCTCACCTCGGCGGGCACGTGCTCGCCCGCCAGCAGCTTGGCCACCATGTGCGAGGACACCGCGCCGAACATCAGCGCCGCCTGCACCAGCTGAGGGACCGAGTACGACGTGTTGCCGAGGTTCGGGCTCAGCTCGGCCAGGAACTCGCCCGGGATCCGGCGCAGCGGGACCATCCGGAAGATCAGCTCCCAGGTGGTGAGCCGGTCCAGGTCGCCGGCGGTGATGGCGCCGTCGAAGGGCAGGGCGACGGTGCGGTAGTCGAAGTGCTGGGCGTACAGGCAGCCGGCCATGTCCCAGCCGGTGACCAGCGGCAGCCGGCGCGCGACGGCCTTCTCGTGCAGCGCGAACTTCGCGCGCAGGCCGGACATCATCGTCACGTCGACGCCGTCCACGATCACCTGGCAGGTGGCGGTCAGCTCGTCGACGTTCTGTGTTGTCACGCCTTCGGGGAAGACGCGGACCTCGGCGTGCGGGTTGACCGACAGGATGCGCTCGGCGGCGACCTCGGCCTTGTTCCGTCCGATGTCGGCGACTCCTGCGTGCTGGCGGTTGAGGTTGTTCAGCTCGTATGCGCCCGAGTCGGCGACCAGGAAGCGTCGTACCCCTAGTCTCGCGAGCGGCTGGACGGCGGCGCCGCCGACCGAACCGCAGCCGGCGACCAGGACGGTGCCTTCTTCGAGAGCCTGCTGCTGGGCGGCACTGATCAGGCCGCGGTTGCGGCGGGTCAGCTCGGCGTAGAACTCGTCGGCGGTCAGCGCCTCGGCCGCCGCCACGGTCTCGATCTCCAGAGTGGTCATCTACCGTCGCTCTCGTCGTCGGGTCGGGTGCGGTCTCGCTGGGTGCGGTCTTGCTGGGTGGCGTCTTGCTGGGTGGCGTCTTGCTGGGTGGTGGCGCGGTGGGCCGCGAGGCGGTCGAGCAGGTCGCCGATCGGCGCGGTGCCGAGGGGCTGCGTCAGCCAGTCGTCGATCAGGTCGAGGTGGCTCGCGAAGGTCTCGGGGAGCCGGCCGACGAAGGGTTTGGCCTGCGGGCCGGGGCCGGCGAAGATCGGCCAGAGCAGGTCGGTCTCCGGCAGGCCGGGGTCCGTGCCGTGGGTGAGGTCGAGGTCGAAGCCCATCAGCCGCAGATGGCGCAGTGAGCCGCGCTCCTTGCCGTCGCCGACCGCCAGGATGCGGCGGGCCGGGCCGCCGAGTAGGTGCAGGCAGCGGCCCCAGGCCGTGAGCACGTGCCAGGGGACGCGGGCGGCGAGGTCGCCACGGGGCATCGCCTGGTCGCGCAGCAGCCGCTTGGCCTCGTACGCGTGGTGGGTGGTCCAGCCGGGCGCGGCGTAGCGGTCCAGCAGCCGGACGTGGTGGTCGGACTCGACCGCGAGCAGGCTGCGGTCCGGTGCGTCGAGGGGGAGCGGGCGCGGGTCGAGGGAGGCGGCGAGGGCGGCGTACCCGCGGATCCGGCCGGTGGCTTGCTCGATGGTGAGGACATGGACGTCCGGCACCGGGTGCTCCGGCCTTCGGGGCTCGTGGAAGAGCGCGTTCTGGTGGGCGATGCGGGGGCAGACCCAGCCGAGCCGCAGGTACTGCGCGAGCCGGAAGCCGTAGACGCCGAGCAGGTAGCGGCGCGGCAGCTGGGCCTCGTGCACGGCGATCGTGTGCAGGCCGTCGCCGCCGTCGTGGGTGTGCAGTGGCGGACCCGCCACGGCGTCCGCCAGGCCGGAGAAGCTCAGCCGACCGTGCATCCGGACGATGTCGGCGGCGAACCGCCGGGCCGCGGACTCGGAGTGCGCGGCCGGCTCGAGGTCGTCCCGCGGCGGTGCCGCCGTGGCGGATCCGGCCATCAGTTCGCGCCCCGGTCCCGGTATATGCCCTCGGTGATCAGGATCGACAGCGCCTCCTGGGTGCCCTCGTAGATCCGCGGGCCGTAGGAGTCGCGCAGCACCTTCTCCATCCCGTAGTCCTTGACGTAGCCGCGCGCGCCGATCAGCGAGGTGGCCATGTCCGCGACGTCGATCGCGGCGCGGTCGGCGACCAGCTTCGCGATCGCCGGCTCGTACTCCGGCGCCGGCAGCTGGTTGTCGGCCTTGTGCGCGGCCCACAGGTAGAGCACCCGGGACGACTCGACCTTTGCCGCCATCTGGGCGATCTTCCCGGCGGTGAACTGGTGCTTGTAGAGCACCTGGCCGCCCTGGATCCGCTCACCGGCCCAGTCGATCGCCTTCTCCAGCGCGGCCCGGGCGATCCCGGTCGCGACCGCGGCGCAGGTGACGCGGCACATGTTGCTCTGGGCAACGTTGAGGTTCCAGCCGCCGAGCTCGCCGCCGACGACGTTCTCCACCGGGACCTTGACGTCGGTGAAGATCAGCTCGCCGCCGAGGCAGGCGCGGTAGCCCATCTTGTTCGCGACCGGGCCGCGGGTGACGCCGGGCTGGTCCAGGTCGACGATGAAGCTCGTGAGCCCGGTCGAGCCCTCGTAGCCCTCGAGGTTGGCCAGCACCGAGGCGTACGCCGCGAGCGGGCCGTTGGTGATGAACTTCTTCTTCCCGTTGAGGAGGTAGTGGTCGCCGTCGCGGCGCGCCGTCATGATGCCGCGGGTGTGGACCGCGTTCTCGGGGATGATCAGGTCCAGGCCGGCCAGCTCCTCGGTGACCGCGTTGCAGCCGAGCACCGGGTCGTCACCGGTGAAGGCCGGGAGGTACCGGGCCTGCAGGCGGGCGTCGCCCGACATCAGGATCGGGGTCTGGAACAGGCCGCTGCCGCCGAAGATCAGCGCGACGCCGGGGTCGACGGCGGCCAGCTCCTCGATCGCCACGGCGACCCCGAGGGTGCCCAGCCCGATGCCGCCGAACTGCTTCGGGATGCCCATCCGCATCAGGCCGATCGCGTGGCCCTTCCGGACGATGTCCCAGTCGAAGTCCTCGGCCGGCGCCTGGTCGAGTTCGAGGACGCGCGGCTTGACGACGTTCTGGGCGAAGTCGCGGACGGTGTCGCGGAACTCGGCCACGTCGGGTGGCAGCGCGTCGAAGGTGAGCTCGGGGGCGGGTGCGGTTACGGTCACGATTCTCCCTGGTTCACGGAATGTTCGGAATGTGTTCGGCGCATTTCTGGAATGCGCCGCTGGGTCAGCTTTCGATGCCGAGCTCGGCGACGATCTTCGGGTAACGCTCGAAAGCCGGCTCGAGCAGGATCATGACCTCGATCACCTTGGCCACGCTGCCGAAGATGCGCAGTCGTGCGGCGTTGACGGCGCCCGCGAACGGGACCTTGCCGAGCCACAGGGAATGCGCGGTGTCACAGGACATCTTGAACGTGTGCGACACGGTTGCGGTGGTCGCGTCGTCGCCGGTCCGGACGCCGTCCGGCGAGACCAGGATGCGGCACTGCGGGTCGGTGTGGTCGAACAGCAGGGTCAATCCACCGGCGCGCAAACCGTCGGTGAACGTCTGCTGTTCCGACAACTCCTGGAAAAGTCGCTGGAATGCCGCGGTGGCGGACTCTGCCGATGCGAAGACTGACATCTCGTTCCTCACTGTCGTTGACGCCATATGACAGGGATCGTGCCAGTCGAACAGTCGGTGTAATGCTCAATTCTGAGCAATCGGGTGTGTGGTGATCTGCGGTCTGCGTCACGGCGGAAATGCTCACTATTGGCTGTTGCCGGGGTTCCGGCCGCCGCTTGGCTGGCGAGCGTCCCATCGCCTCTCCCAAGGAGTCACGCGTGTCCGAACCCATCACCCTGCTCGAGCGCGGCTTCGACCTCGCGGCCGGCAGGCTCGCCGCTGCCGGCGATACCTCGTGGAGCACGCCGAGTGTGTGCGCCGACTGGACGCTGCGGCAGCTGGTCAACCACCTGATCGGGATCCCGACCGTGCTCGGCCGGGCGGCGTCCGGGGAGCGGCTCGAGCCGGACGAGTTCTCACCGGACGTGATGGCCGAGACCGACTACTTCGGGCTGGACGCGAGCAGTGCGTACGACGCGGCAGTGTCGAAGGCGCTCGAGGTGTGCGCGCGGCCGGGTGCGCTCGACGGGGTCTGCGTGATGCCGCGTGGTGACGTACCGATCCTGAACCTGGTCACGCTGGTCGTCAGCGACACCGTCGTACACGCGTGGGACCTGGCGCGCAGCACGGGGCAAGACGCGGAGATCCCGGATGATCTCGCGGAGCTGGGCTACACGTTCATGAAGGGGTTCGTGTCGCCCAGCGCCCGGGGTGGGACGTTCAAGCACTTCGACCAGCCGGTCGAGGTCGGGCCGGATGCCAGCCCGACCGACCGGCTGGTCGCGTTCCTCGGCCGCAACCCCGCCGCTCGCTGACCGCGACGGGCTTGCGGTTCGACGGGGTGGCCGCTCACAGCCCCGGCTCGGCGACGTACCCGGCGAGCAGCGGTTCGTCGATCGTCAGGTACGGGCCGGGGTTCGCGCAGATCAGCCCGTGCTGGCGGAACCGCTTGAGGAAGTAGCCGACGCGGGACCGGGTGGTGCCGACCATCTCGGCCAGCTCGGTCTGGGTGATCCGCTGCTCGATCCGCACCGGCCCGTCCGGGGCCGGGCAGCCCAGCCGGCGGCCGAGCCGCAGCAGCACCAGCGCGAGCCGCTGCTCACTGTCGACGGTGACCAGCTGGGTGATCCACTCGGTGCGCTCGTTGAGCCGCGCGGTGAGGAACCGCAGGCATTCCCGCTGCAATTCTCGTTCGTCGAGTGCGGCGAGGAACTGGTCGCGTGGAATCTTGCAGATCGTGCTCGACTGCATCGTCACGGCCGTTTCGGGCCGTTCCGCGTCCATCAGGCACGACTCCCCGATGATGTCGCCCTTCGTATAGATGTCGAGCAGGCAATCCTTGCCCTGCGGAGTGTGTACGACGGTCTTCACCTGTCCACGGGTGATGACATACAGATTGTCATCGGTCTCACCGGACCGGTAGATGCTCCTATTCTTCGGAACCGTTATCCGGGTGGACCGCAGGCCGCGTTTTCCGAAACACGACCGGAGCTGTTCGGCGAACGAGGCGGACGGGCGCCGGTCTGGTTGACGGTTGCACAATGCGGGTATCTGGCTCGGGGCGGCGAGCACGGACACACAAACCCCCTGTTGTATGTCTGACGACACGCTCGAGCGGAGCGCGCGGGCGGGCACGACGCACCCAATGTAGGCAGCCGATCGCGCAGAGACAAGTTCGCTTGTGCCCGCCGGCAGACGCGCCAGAACCGCGGCCCGGCTCGGCTCTGACGTGTATTCTCCGGCCTCCGAGCGCACCTGTCCGAGCGACCCGCGTCACGTGGCCGCTTGCCGAGCCGGCCCAGGCTCCGCGTCGCGTGCAGGACGAGCATGACGGGCGCGGTGCGGCAGCCAGGGCGGTCCGACATCAGGTCATGCGGCGGGCGGGGGCCGTGCTTCGGCGTCGGTGGTGCCGTCCGCGGGTGGTGCGGGGCTGGGGTCGGCCCAGGTGGGTCGGGTGACGTGCACCTTGCCGTCGATGATGCGGATGTCCCAGACGCCCTTGTGGGTGGCGCGGTGGTGGGGTTTGCAGGCGAGGACGAGTTTGTCGATGGCGGTTTCGCCGCCGTCGGCCCAGGGCTCGAGGTGGTGGGCGTCGCACTGCCCGGGCGGGGCGTCACAGCCCGGGATCACGCAGCCGCCGTCGCGGGCGATCAGCGCGCGCCGGATGGCGGGGGTGACGAACCGGTGTTCGCGGCCGACGTCGAGGGGTTCGGACTCCGAGCCGAGGATCACCGGGATGATCCCGGCGTCGCAGGCCAGCAGCCGGACCGCGGCCGCGGACAGCGCGTCGCCGAAGGTCGGGTCGCCGG
>DASXRB010000711.1:0-4053 GCA_036506875.1 Kribbellaceae bacterium
GCGGCACCCCGACCTCGGCCGTGTACTCGCGGGTGAGGTGCGCCTGGTCGAAGTAGGCGTGGCTCGCAACGCAGTCCTCGACGCTGCAAACCCCTTCGGGGCAAGGGGAAGCGGCCCGCCGGAACTGTCCCCTGCGGCAGCTTCGGCGGGCCGCTGACAAAGAGTGTGCACACGATCACTTCGATTGGCAACCCTTTGTGTCGAACTGGCTGCTTCACGTCACCGATGAACCCCTTCTGAGACCGTTCGCCGGGCCCCGGAACCCCGTTCCGGTAGGCTTTGGCCGCAAGAGCCCCGTTGCTGTTGCCGTGAGACAGCGCCGGGGCTTCGGGTTTTTCCGGAGGATCTCCGGGTCAGGGAAGGCGGTGCTGAGATGCCCGCGATCGTGCTCGTCGGGGCCCAGTGGGGCGATGAGGGCAAGGGGAAGGCGACCGACCTGCTCGGCAACACGGGCAGCGTCATCGACTACGTGGTGAAGTTCAACGGCGGCAACAACGCCGGCCACACGGTCGTGATCGGCCAGGAGAAGTACGCCCTCCACCTGCTCCCCAGCGGCATTCTCACCCCCGGCTGCACCCCGGTGATCGGCAACGGCGTCGTCGTCGACCTGAGCGTGCTGTTCACCGAGATCGACGCGCTCGAGGCCCGCGGTGTCGACACCTCGCGTCTGGTCGTCAGCGCGAGCGCGCACATCATCGCGCCGTACAACCGGACCCTGGACAAGGTCACCGAGCGCTTCCTCGGCAGCCGCCGGATCGGCACGACCGGCCGCGGCATCGGCCCGACGTACGCCGACAAGATGAACCGGATCGGCATCCGCGTGCAGGACCTGTACGACGAGAAGATCCTGCGCCAGAAGGTAGAGGGCGCGCTGGAGGTCAAGAACCAGCTGCTGGTGAAGGTCTACAACCGCCGCGCGGTGACCGTGGAGGAGACCGTCACCGAGCTGCTGTCGTACGCCGAGCGGCTGCGGCCGATGGTCGCCGACACCGGCGTGCTGCTGAACCGCGCCCTCGACTTGCGCCGCACCGTCCTGCTCGAGGCCGGCCAGGCCACCCTGCTCGACGTCGACCACGGCACGTACCCGTTCGTCACCTCCTCGAACGCGGTCTCGGCCGGCGCCTGCACCGGCTCGGGCATCCCGCCGACCCGGATCGACCGGGTGATGGCGGTCGTGAAGGCCTACACCACCCGGGTCGGCGAGGGCCCGTTCCCGACCGAGCTGCTGGACGCCGACGGCGAGTGGCTGCGCCAGCAGGGCTTCGAGTTCGGTACGACGACCGGCCGCCCTCGACGCTGCGGCTGGTACGACGCGGTGATCGCCCGGTACGCCGCCCGCGTCAACGGCGTCACCGACTTCGTGCTCACCAAGCTCGACACGCTGACCGGCCGCGAGAAGATCCCGGTCTGCATCGCGTACGACGTGAACGGGGTGCGGTACGACGACATGCCGATCACCCAGTCGGACTTCCACCACGCGGTGCCGGTGTACGAGGAGCTCGACGGCTGGACCGAGGACATCACCGGCTGCCGGACCTTCGAGGACCTGCCGAAGAACGCGCAGAACTACATCCGCACGGTCGAGGCGCTGAGCGGCGCCCCGATCTCCGCGGTCGGGGTCGGCCCGGAGCGTACGCAGATCATCGTCCTGGCAGACCGGCTGTGAGTCGCTCGCAGGAACCGCCGCCGGCGCGGTGCATGGTCCGCTGGTGACCGCCCGCCGGACACCGCCGCGGGCGGTGCTGTTCGACCTGTACAACACACTCGTCCCCGGCGGCGACGACCTGCGCAGGCAGGTGGCGGCCGACATGGCGGCGGTCATCGGCGTCACGCCGGACGCGATGCACGACGCGATCGTCTCCAGTGCGCGTGAGCGGTTCACCGGTGCGCTGGGCGACCTCGCCGCCACCTACACCGAACTCGCTCGCCGGCTGGGCGTAGACGCCGGCCCGGCGGCGATCGCCGGGCTCTGCGAGCTCCGGCTGGCGCTCACCCGCGGCCTGCTGTCGCAGCCGTCGCCGGCCGCCGTCCAGGTCCTGCGACGCCTGCGCGCCGCCGGCTGGTCGGTCGGCCTGGTCAGCAACGCCACCGCCGAGACGCCGGCGCTGTGGTTCGGCATGCCGCTCGCCCCGCTGGTCGACGCGACCGCCTTCTCCTGCGAGGCCGGACTCGCGAAACCGGACCCGGCGATCTATCTCGACGCCTGCGCCCGCCTCGGCGTCGCGCCCGAGGACTGCGTGTACGTCGGCGACGGAGCCGACCACGAGCTCCCGGCCGCCGCATCCCTCGGCATGACCGTCATCCGCACCACCGAGTTCGCCGACACCGCGCCGTCCTGGCCCGGCCCATCCATCCCCGTCCTCACCGCCCTCCCCGACCTCATCACCGAGCGCACCGAACCCCCCACCGCCCAGGCCTCCTGACCCACCACCCCGGGCCCGCGCCTGAAGGCGCGGAATTCGGTTGGCCTGAAGGGCGTTGGGGCCTAGCGTGATCGTCATGTTCGCCGTCGCCGGCTTCGCGTACCTGTCGGGCTCCAGCCTGACGGGCGCTGACGCCTGGGCGCGGACGGCGGACCTCTCATCGGCCGCCGGCTTCTGCACCGGCGCGCGACGCTGACCCTCCTCCCACTCCAGCAGGACCGAAGGAGGAGGGTGGCCGAAGCTCCCGGCGCCACCTCCTCTCCGTAGGTGACGTCCGGGACCGCGGTCCTGGCGCGGACTCTCGAGTGCGGCTCGTTCCCGACGGAACGACCCGCGCGGCCGGCACCCGCCCGCGCATCGTCGTACGCCTCACATCTCAGGGCCCAGGGCAACCACCCGGGGCGGTTTCCACATGCGGAGCAGGAAGGAACGATGGCCAAGAGCCAGTTCGTGCGGACCAAGCCGCACCTCAACGTCGGGACGATGGGACACGTCGACCACGGCAAGACCACGCTGACCGCGGCGATCACCAAGGTGCTCGCCGACGCCGACCCGGCGGTCAACCGGTTCGTCGCGTTCGACGGGATCGACCGTGCGCCGGAGGAGGTCCAGCGCGGGATCACCATCAACATCGCGCACGTCGAGTACGAGACGGCGACGCGGCACTACGCGCACGTCGACATGCCCGGGCACGCGGACTACGTGAAGAACATGATCACGGGTGCGGCCCAGGTGGACGCGGCGATCCTCGTCGTGTCGGCGCAGGACGGCGCGATGCCGCAGACCCGGGAGCACATCCTGCTCGCCCGCCGGGTGGGTGTGCCGTACCTGGTGGTCGCGATGAACAAGGCCGACCTTCTCGACACAGTCGACGACTCTGTGATCCTCGACCTGGTCGAGCTGGAGATCCGCGAGCTGCTGAGCGAGTACGGGTTCCCGGGCGACGAGGTGCCCGTGGTGCGGGTGTCCGCGCTGCGTGCGCTGGCGGGCGACCCGCGCTGGGTGGCGTCGGTCGGCGAGCTGCTGGCCGCGGTCGACGACTACGTGCCGGTGCCGCAGCGCGAGCTGGGTGAGCCGTTCCTGATGCCGATCGAGAACGTGCTCACGATCAGCGGCCGGGGCACCGTGGTCACCGGGGCGGTCGAGCGCGGCTCGCTGCGGGTCGGCGACGCGGTCGAGGTCGTCGGTCTGGGGCCGACCGTGACGAGTGTCGCGACCGGGCTGGAGACGTTCGGCAGGTCGCTGGAGTCGGCGCAGGCCGGCGACAACGCGGCGGTGCTGCTGCGCGGTGTCCGCCGGGACGAGGTACGACGCGGGCAGGTGCTGGCGCTGCCGGGTTCGGTGACGCCGCACCGGCGGTTCCGCGCGAACCTGCACGCGCTGACCGCGGCCGAGGGCGGGCGGCACACACCGTTCGCCGCGGACTACCAGCCGCAGTTCTACTTCCGGACGACGGACGTGCCGGGCGCGATCGACCTGGGCGAGGTGGCCCTGGTCATGCCCGGTGACACCGTCGAGCTGGTGGTGGAACTCGGCAAGTCGATCGCGATGCACACCGGCCTCGGCTTCGCCGTCCGCGAGGGCGGCCGGACCGTTGCCGCCGGCACCGTGACCGAGCTGCTCGACTGAG
>DASXRB010000712.1:0-4527 GCA_036506875.1 Kribbellaceae bacterium
CGCCACAGTGCGAGGTAGAGGTCGGCGGCACGCGCGTGGAGGTGCGCGACGACGTCGCCCGGCTCGCGTCGTACCTGTGGAGGTCCGCCGGCCACCGGCACCAGCGTCCAGACGTCGCCGGTGTCGTCGGCCGCCACCGACACGGGAACCGTCACCGCGGGCGGGTAGCCGCGCTGCAGCATCCGCGGCAGGAACACGCCGAACACCTCGTCGACACCGTCGGCCGCGAGCGCGGCGGCCGGTTCCGGCGTCGTACCGGCAGCCTGCCGGGCGTCGACGGTGTGCACCACGGTCTCGTGCAGCTGGCGGCGGCGCCAGAAACCGGCCCGCTGCTCGACCGGCGCGAAGTTCCAGCATTCGTCGTCCGGCCGGGTGACCTCGATCGCGGCCAGCAGCACGGCCGCGACCGTGGCGTACCAGCGCGGCAGGTCGTCGCCGTGGTACCAGCGCTCGGACGGCGGCTGCTTCGTACCGGTCAGCAGGATCGACGCGGCCCAGCGGTGTACGTCGCCGAGGTGGTGAGCCAGGTCGGTGACGGTCCAGTCCGGGCACGCCGGCACCGCGGCCCGCGGGTCCGCGTCGGTCAGCGCCGCCGTCATGTCCCGTACGGCATCGCGCAGCAGCCCCACGTGGTCCAGTGTCATGCCAGGAACCGCACCTCGGTGATCAGGCCCTCCACGACCTTGTACGCCGCCAGCACGCGGATCGGCTCCGGCTCGATGCCGTGCGCGATCTCGTGGTCGACGACCCAGCTGCCCTCGGCGATCCGGTTCACGATCTCGGCCCGGCAGCGCCGGTCCTTCAGCCGCGGTCCGTACGCCTCGCGCAGCGCCCGCCGGCCGGACAGCACGGTGCCGTCCCGGCCGACCATGTGCACGTTCGGCGCGAACGTGGACAGGAACGCCTCCAGGTCGTGCCGGTTGTACGCCTCCAGCTGCCGCGACACCACCTCGACCGGCGCCGGCCACGGCGACGGCGGCGGCGGCGCGGCCACCAGCCGGGACAGCACCCAGTCGATCCCGGCCCGCACCGCGTCGCGGGACTCCTCGGAGTAGTCCAGGTGGTCGAACCCGTGCCGGCCGTCGGGTACGTCGACGACGTCCAGGTCGGCGCCGCCCTCGGCCGCGGCGGCGACGAACTTGTCCACCGCCTCGGCGAGCTCGTCGCGCTCCAGCCCGGCCCGGGTCAGCAGCAGCGGCACCCGCGCGCCGCGGCTGATCGCCCCGACCGCCGAGCGGCGCATCACGCCGGGTGCGCCGAGCCGCGGATAGGTCGCCGCGATGCAGCGCAGCCACGACGGGCTGCGCGACAGCCACTCCCCCAGCAACAGGCCGGAGCCGGAGAAGAACCAGATCGCGATCCGGTCCGGGTCCACCTGCGGGTCGGCACGGACCAGGTCGGCCGCCGCGACGACCTCGGCGGCGGCCTGGCCGATCCGGTCCAGCCCGCGGATGAGGCTGTGGTCGACGGTCACGCCGACGTAGCCGCGGTCGGCCACCGCGGACGCGTAGCCGCGGAACACCGGCCAGTCGCGCGGCATCGCTTTCAGGCCCGGCCCGCCGGGGCCCCCGTGGACGAAGAGCACGGCCGCGCTGCGGCCTCTCGTGATGGGGCGGTAGAAGTCGAGCGAGCCGTTCCGCTCCGGCGTCCGCACGGGAACGTCGAGGACGAACGGCTGCAGATACGGGGGCGTCTGCGTCACTGCGACATCTTGTCGCGCCAGGCGTTCAACTGGCCAGACGGGTACGACGTCCGACCGCCTCGAGACCCGCGCGGACCACGTCGAAGGTGGGCAGCTCGTCCAGTGCGCGGTGGATCGGCACCCAGGCCGCCAGGTCCGTCGTACCGCCGATCTCGGTCACGACCGGCGCGCGGTCGGCCGACAGCACCCGGCCGGAGAACAGCAGGTGCACGCCGTGGAAGTCCTCCATCCGGCCGGCCGGGGACCTGTCCACGATGTGCGTGGAGTGCACGTCCAGGATGTCGCCGACCTCGATGTCCAGGCCGGTCTCCTCGTACACCTCCCGGACCAGGCCGGTGCGGACGTCCTCGCCGTGCTCGACGCCGCCGCCCGGGAGCGTCCAGGTGCCCGCGCTGAAGCCGCGCGACGAGATCCTGGTCAGCAGGATCTCGTCAGCGCGCAGCAGCACGCCGTACGCCGCCAACCGCTGCAGCCTGGTGATCGCTCCCATGGCGGCAATGGTGCCTTACGGCACCGACACCACAGGGGCGGCGCCCGCGTGTCGCGGACGCCGCCCCTGTGTGCGTCGTGCTTATCGGACGCGGCCGGCTCAGCCCTGGTACTGGCCCAGGTCGAAGTCGTCCAGCGGGACCGACTGACCGGTGCTCGGCCCGAAGTCGTAGTCGTACGACTCGTAGCCGACCATCGAGTACATCGCGGCCTTCGCCTCCTCGGTCGGCTCCACCCGGATGTTGCGGTACCGGTCCATACCGGTACCCGCCGGGATCAGCTTTCCGATGATGACGTTCTCCTTCAGACCCATCAGCGAGTCGCTCTTGCCGTGGATCGCGGCCTCGGTGAGGACGCGGGTCGTCTCCTGGAAGGAGGCGGCCGACAGCCACGACTCGGTCGCCAGCGAGGCCTTGGTGATACCCATCAGCACCGGACGGCCGGAGGCGGGGGTGCCGCCCTCGGCGACGACGCGGCGGTTCTCCGCCTCGAACATCAGCCGGTCCGCGAGCTCACCCGGCAGCAGCTGGGCGTCGCCCGACTCGATCACGGTGACCCGGCGCAGCATCTGCCGGACGATGATCTCGATGTGCTTGTCGTGGATGGCCACACCCTGCGACCGGTACACCTCCTGGACCTCGTCCACCAGGTGCTCCTGCGCCTTGCGCACACCGAGGATCCGCAGCACCTCCTGCGGGTCCGGCGTACCACGGGTGAGCTGGGTGCCGACCTCGACGTGCTGGCCCTCGGTGACGAGCAGCTGGACACGCTTGGAGACCTGGTACGAGACCTCCTCCGAACCGTCGTCCGGAGTCAGGACCAGCTTGCGGGTCTTCTCGGTGTCCTCGACCGCGATCCGGCCGGCGGCCTCGGCGATCGGCGCCTTGCCCTTCGGCTGGCGCGCCTCGAACAGCTCGACCACACGCGGCAGACCGTGCGTGATGTCGTCACCGGCCACACCACCGGTGTGGAAGGTCCGCATGGTCAGCTGGGTACCCGGCTCACCGATGGACTGCGCGGCGATGATGCCGACGGCCTCACCGATGTCGACGGCCTTGCCGGTGGCCAGCGAACGGCCGTAGCACTTCGCGCAGGTACCGGTCTTGGCGTCACAGGTCAGCACGGAGCGGACCTTGACCTCCTCGACACCCTGGGCGATGAGCTCCGCGATCACCACGTCGCCGAGGTCGCTGCCGGCCGGGAGGATGACGTTGCCGTCGGCACCGACCACGTCGGACGCGAGGGTCCGGGCGTAGGCGCTGGTCTCGACGTTCTCGGCCTTGACGACCTTGCCGTCCGGCGTCCTGTCGCCGATCTTCTTCGGCAGGCCGCGCTCGGTGCCGCAGTCCTCCTCGCGGATGATGACGTCCTGCGAGACGTCCACCAGACGGCGGGTCAGGTAGCCCGAGTCGGCGGTCCGCAGCGCGGTGTCGGCCAGACCCTTCCGGGCACCGTGGGTGGCGATGAAGTACTCGACCACCGACAGGCCCTCGCGGAAGTTGGACTTGATCGGCCGGGCGATGATCTCGCCCTTCGGGTTGGCCACCAGACCACGCATACCGGCGATCTGCCGGACCTGCATCATGTTCCCCCGGGCGCCCGAGTGGACCATCATGAAGATCGGGTTGGTCTTGTGGAAGTTCTCCTCCATCGCCTTCCCGACCTCGGCGTTCGCCCCGGTCCAGATCTCGATCAGCTCCTGCCGCCGCTCGGCCGTGGTGATCAGGCCACGCTCGAACTGCTTCTGGACCTTCTCGGCCTGGGACTCGTAGCGGGCCAGGATCTCGGGCTTCGTCGGCGGCGTCAGGAAGTCCTCGATCGACACCGTGACACCCGAGCGGGTGGCCCAGTAGAAGCCGAGGTCCTTCAGCGCGTCCAGGCAGGCGGCCACGTGGACCTTGGTGTAGCGCTCGGCGAGGTCGTTGACGATCACGCCCAGCTGCTTCTTGCCCACCTCGGTGTCGACGAAGGTGTAGTCACCCGGCAGCGCGTCGTTGAACAGCGCGCGGCCCAGCGTCGTCTCCAGCGAGAAGCCGCCGTCCTCGAGCTCCATCGCGCCCTCGGGCACGCCGGCGCCGCCCAGCCGCAGCGTGACCTTCGCCTGCAGCGCGAGCTCGCCGCGGTCGAACGCCATCAGCGCCTCGGCCACCGAGCCGAAGGCCCGGCCCTCGCCCTTGGCGCCTTCCTTCAGCATGGTCAGGAAGTAGATGCCGATGATCATGTCCTGGGTCGGCATCGTGACCGGGCGGCCGTCGGCCGGCTTCAGGATGTTGTTCGTCGACAGCATCAGGATCCGGGCCTCGGCCTGCGCCTCGGCCGACAGCGGCAGGTGCACC
>DASXRB010000713.1:0-2064 GCA_036506875.1 Kribbellaceae bacterium
TCCAATCCGCGAACGTCGGCGACAAGGTGACGATCGTCTTCACCCGCGACGGGGCGCAGAAGACGGTGACCGCGACGCTGGCCGAGGCCGGCTGATCGAGGCATCGGATGCCGCCCGGGCCATCGGGCGGTATCCCCTCCCAGACGGTGGGTGGTAGTGGTCAAGGGGGTTGTATTGCGGCTACTACCACCCACCTGCGACACTTGACGGCATGACCCGCCACGCAGCGATCTACGCCCGGCTCTCCCCGCGCCCCGACGGCACCTACGACGGCATCGACACGCAGACCCGCGCCGGCCGCCGCTACGCCGCCCGCACCTGGCCCGGTACGCCCGTGAAAGTGTTTGCCGACAAGGGAATCAGCGCCGCCAACGGCGACCACCGGCCCGGATTCGAGGCCCTGCGCGAGGCCCTCGCCCGCGGCGAGATCGCACACCTGTGGACCGTCGAACAGTCCCGGCTCGAGCGCACCGAGCGCGGCTGGTTCGCGCTCGCCGCCGAGCTGGACGCCGCCGGGATACGCGAGGTGCACACCGACAGGGACCACGTCGTCGACGTGCTCGGCGAGGTCTCCGGCATCAAGAGCGTGTTGGCCGCCGCGGAGGTGCGCAGGATCCGCGGCCGCGTCAACGCCCGCCTGGCCGACAACGCCGCAACCGGCCGACCACCCGGTGGGGTGGTGTTCGGGTACCGGCATGTGGTCGGCGTCGACGGGCGCCCGGCACTGGACATCGACCCGGTGCAGGCCGAGATCGTGCGGGAGTGCGCCGCACGGGTGCTGGCCGGGTGGTCGCTGTCGCGCATCGCGGCCGATCTCGCCAAGCGGGGTGTGACCGGCGCCCGGGGCGGCCGGGTGACCGGCTACGCCGTCAAGGGGCTGCTGCGCGCGCCGACCGTGGCCGCGCACCGGGTGTACGGCGGCCGGGATCTGGGGCCCGGGTCCGGCAACTGGCCGCCGATCCTGGATGAGCACACCTGGCACGCAGTGCGAGACCGGCTGGCCGCCCCGCGGATCGTCACGCTCACCAGCGGCGCGGCCTACCCGGTACCCGCCCCCCGCCGGGCGCCGGCGGCCCGGCGGTACCTGCTCACCGGCACGGCCGTGTGCGGGGTCTGCTCGGCCCCGCTGGTCGGCACCGAGAAGCAGATGCGCAACGGCAAGAAGCCGCACCTGCTCTGCCACCGCACGAAGGGCGGCCGCGGGTGCGTCGGGATCCTGGCCGAGCCGGTCGAGGCGTACGTGGTGGCCACGTTGCTTGACGAGCTGGACAAGCCCGCGTTCCGGCAGGCGATGGCCGAGGACGCGCACGCCGCGCGGCGGGACGAGATCACTATGGCGCTGCGGGCCGCCGAGGGTACGCGTTCGCAGATCATGGGCGAGCGGGTGCGGGGCGAGATCACCACCGACGAGTGGCGCACCGCCCGCGCCGAGCTGGACGCCCAAGAGGCGGCACTACGCGCCGAACTGGCCGAGATGCCTCCCCCGGTCACCAACGTGGACCCGGCACTGATCCGCGAGGGCTGGGAGGCGATGAACCTCGACGAGCAGCGCGAGATCATCGGCATGTTCATCGAGCGGGTGGTCATCCGGCGCGCGACGCCTGGCGCAACGGGATTCGATCCCCGGCGTGTCGCGATCGGGTGGCGTACGCGATAACGCGACTCGCGATAAGCTGCACCGCAGGAGACCGGAGACCGACCCCACCCGTAACGCTGGTCGAGCCCACCACCTCCCCAGGGACCCGGACCCACAGGCACCCGCACCCGAGCCGCACCCGAGTGCACTCGACGAGTAGCGGGCCGCCGACAGAGGCACCACGCCCTGGCCTACCCGATTCAGGTAGCCCAGGAGAGCTGTCCCGTGCCTGCTGCACACAACCCCAACACCGGCCCAGCCGTCGAGGCGATCAAGACCTACGCCGCCGAGCGGGCAATCAATGATCCAGTCAAATTGGCCCGCGCCGCACGGATCGTGCGTACCGCGCTCGCCCGCAAGAAGCTCAGCGTCAACGACATCATGCCCCCGGCGTCGGACGGGGGCGCGACGGATGCCGCCTGAAGACG
>DASXRB010000714.1:0-7348 GCA_036506875.1 Kribbellaceae bacterium
CACGAGGTCGCGCGGCTCGGCGCATAACCGGGTGATCTTCTCCGCCGCGCGGTGCAAGCTGTTCGCCCCCATCTACCCACGGTACGACCTGATCGGACGCGGAGATCTACCAGGTTTGTGGTATTTCGCCGCCGTCCGGCACGTACCTAGCGTCGTTGGCATCGGCAACCAAAGGAGCAGCGATGACAGATACGGCGACCAGGGTGCGGTTGGGCCCGCCACCCCCCGCCCTGATGCGGATGGTCAACCCGCTGGTCCGGCGTCTTCTCACGTCGCGTGCGTTCGGCCGGCGCATTGCCTTGCAGGCCCTGTTGGAGTTCTCCGGCCGGCGCAGCGGCAAGAGGTTGCGCGTCCCGGTGTGCCTGCACACGATCGATGGCGTCCCGATGGTGTTCACCGAGCGGCCGTGGCGGCTGAACTTCACCGATCCCGCGCCTGTCACGGTGACCCAGCAAGGTCGAGTCCGGCACGGCCGGGCGGTTCTGCTGCACGCGACTCCGCAGGAGGTCGGGACCGCGATGCGCATGGCGCTCGACAACGGCGCCTCCGCGTTCGAGGTCGGCCTGAAGGTCCGCAGGGCCTACGACCCGACGGTCGCGGACCTGTCGACGATCGCCAGGAGCTTGATCCGCATCGACTTCGACGACGCAGGACGAGAGTGAACTCCGTGGACATCAATCGAATCGGCCGCGAGATCGACGTGCTGAGCGATCAACTCGAAGTACCCGGGATCGGGTTCCTGCCGGTCAACGCCTTCGTCCTGCATGCGGCCGAGCCGGTCGTCGTGGATACCGGCCTCAGCCTGCCGGGTCGTGGCTACATGGACGCGCTCGGTTCGGTCATCGACCCACAGGACGTCGAGTGGATCTGGCTCACCCATCCGGACCGTGACCACACCGGGTCGCTGTTCGAGCTTCTCGAGGCCGCACCCCGAGCGCGCCTGATCTCGACTTTCGTCGGCGTGGGCATCATGTCCACCGAGCGGCCGCTGCCACTGAACCGGGTGTACCTGCTCAACCCAGGCCAGTCTCTCGACGTGGGCGATCGACGGCTGACCGCATTCCGGCCGCCGCTGTTCGACAACCCGTCGACCGTAGGCTTCTATGACGACCAGAGCGGTGCCTGCTTCAGCTCGGACTGCTTCGGCGCGCCGATGCCCACCGCCGAGCTCGCCACCTGCAGCGACGTCGGCTCCGTGTCGGTCGATGACCTGCGTGCCGGTCAGCTGCTGTGGGCCACCGTGGACAGCCCGTGGGTGCACACCGTCGACCAGGCCAAGTACATCGACAGCCTCGCGACCGTGCGAGCCGTCGACCCCGCCATGATCCTCAGCACCCATCTGCCACCAGCGCCGGGACGCGCAGCCGAGTTCCTGGACATGCTCGCCCAAGCGCCTGGCGCAGATCCCTTCATAGGCCCCGATCAAGCAGCACTCGAACAGCTGCTCGCCAGCTTCGAACCCGCGCCCGCGGCGGGCTAGTGCCCTGTGTCGGAGATCCTGCAGGTCGCGCTGACGATCACTTGGCGGTGCCGTCGTCGGTGTTGATCGAGTAACCAGCTCGTCCGGCCCGAGAGTTCCTCAGCCAGCCTGAGGAACCTCGTACTCCGGGAGCCGCACGCCGGTGGCGGAGTGGCAGCGGTAGCCGTTGGGGTTCTTCCGCAGGTACTGCTGGTGGTAGCCCTCGGCGTAGTAGAAGGTGCCGGCGGGGGCGACCTCGGTGGTGATGTCGCCGTACATGGCCTTCTTCAGCGCCGGTCCGTACACCGCCCTCGTCGCCTCGATCTCGGCCAGCTGCTCCGGCGTCGTGTAGTAGACCGCCGACCGGTACTGCGACCCGAAGTCGTTGCCCTGGCGCATCCCCTGCGTCGGGTCGTGCGACTCCCAGAACACCCGCAGCAGCTCGCCGAACGTGACCCGCGTCGGGTCGTACACCACCCGCACCGCCTCGGTGTGCCCGGTCCGCCCGGTGCACACCTCCTCGTACGCCGGGTTCGCCGTGTACCCGCCGGCGTAGCCCACCGCCGTCGTCCACACGCCCGGGACGTCCCAGAAGAACTCCTCAGCACCCCAGAAGCATCCGGTCCCGAACCAGACCTCCTCATATCCGGGAGGAGCCGGCGCGGTCTGCGGTGTGCCGAGCACGATGTTCGTCTCCGGTACCGCGAACCGCGGCGCCGGGTGCCCGGCCAGCGCGTCGTCGCGCTCCACCATCTGTGTCCTGTGCCTGAAGAGGGACATCGTCACGCCTCCCGCTCGGTTGCTCTCATCGTCCTCCAACACCACCGCGCGAGCGAACGTTCCGCCGGTCGCTTACGGCGCGATGACGCCGTTCACGCGATCATCGCGGCCCGCCCGGCCGGCATCGCACCCCGCAACGGCGCATAAGCGAGCGCGATCCGTCGTACACCCTCCTCCAGGTCCTCGGGGTCCGACGTGTACGGCAGCCGCATGAACCGGTCCAGCCCGCCGTCCGGCGCGAACCGGGAGCCGGCCATCAGCAGTACGCCGTGCCGCTCGGCCAGCCCGACCAGCGCGGCCCCGACCGGCGCCGGCAGCTCGCACCACAGCGACAGCCCACCGGCAGGGACCCGGAACGTCCAGTCGGGAAGGTGCGTGGCGACCGCCGAGGTCAGCGCCGTACGACGCTCCAGCAGCCCGGCCCGCCGCTCGGCCAGGATCTCCGCGCGCCGCGGCAGCAGCCGCGCCACGACCAGCTGCTCGAGCACCGGCGCGCCGAGGTCCATCGACGCGCGCGCGTCCAGGATCCGCGGCACCAGCTCCTCCGGCGCCCGGATCCAGCCGATCCGTAGCCCTCCCCAGAACGCCTTGCTGACGCTGCCGACCGTCACCGTGCCGTGCGGGTGGAACGTCGCGAACGGCGCCGGCGACGACTCCGCGTCCAGGGACAGCTCGACCAGCGTCTCGTCGACCACGACCGTCGTACGGTTGCGGGCCAGCGCCGCCGCGAACCGCTCCCGGTCCGGATCGGACATCTGGTGCCCGGTCGGGTTCTGGAAGTCCAGCACCATCCACGCCGACCGCGGCGCGGTCTGCCGTACCGTTGCCTCCAGCAACGGAAGGTCCCACCCGGCCGGTGTCATGGCCGCCGGTACGACGCGAGCCCCGCCTCGTCGTACCGCGTCGATCGAGTTCGGATGGGTCGGGCTCTCGGTCAGCACCCGGTCGCCGATCCCGGTCAGCGCGCGCATCGCGATCGCGGTCGCGGACAGCGCGCCGCCGGTCACGATGACCTGGTCCGGCGAGGTCGGCAGCCCGCGGTCGTCGTACCAGGCCGCGATCTCGTCGCGCAGCACCGGCAGCCCGAGCGGGTGGTAGCCGGGGGTGGCGAGGTGCGCCGGGAGCTCCTCGACCGCCTCGGCGACCGCGGCGCTGATCCCGGGCGCGGCCGGCGATGCCGCGCAGGTGAAGTCGTACAGCCCGTCGGCGTTCAGGCCGGGGGAGCGCCGGACCACCGCGTCGGTGTCGGTCGCGCTGCTCGGCAGGCTCGCGATGCTGCCGGAGCCGCGCCGGCTGGTCAGGTAGCCGCGGTCCCGCAGCTCCGCGTACGCCGAGGTCACCGTGGTCCGGCTGACGTCGAGCGCCTCGGTGAGGTCGCGCTCGCTGGGCAGCCGGGCGCCCGGCGGGATCCGGCCGTCGGCGATCAGCAGCCGCAGCCCGTCGGCCAGCGCCTTGTACGCCGGGCCGCCGGCGAACATCCACGAGCCGAGCAGACCGGCCACCGTGCTCGCCGGAAGGTGTCGCGTCGTCATGCAGTCCACTATCTCCGAATTGGCTATGGAATGCCAGACCAAAGTGGCCGACGATCGATCGTGTGACTGCCACTTCTGTTCCCGTCCTCGCTCCCGTCCGGACCGGTTCGCGCCGGCTGACCCGCCGCCTCGTCCAGCTCTACGCCGGCCTCACCCTGTACGGCGTCTCGATGGCGCTGATGATCCGCAGCGGTCTCGGCCTCGACCCGTGGGACGTGCTGCACTACGGGATCACCCGGCACGTACCGATCACGTTCGGCACGGTGGTGGTCGTGGTCGGCGCGCTGGTGCTGCTCGGCTGGATCCCGCTGCGGCAGCGGCCGGGGCTCGGCACGATCAGCAACGTGCTGGTGATCGGGCCGGTCACGGACCTGGCGCTCTTCGTCCTCGGCCGGCCGGACGCGCCGGCACTGCGGATCGCGCTGATGGTGGCGGGCATCGCGGGCAACGCGCTGGCGACCGCGCTCTACATCGGCGCCCGGTTCGGTCCCGGACCGCGCGACGGCCTGATGACCGGCGTCGTACGCCGCACCGGGCTGAGCGTGCGGCTGGTCCGCACCACGATCGAGGTGTCGGTGCTCGCCGCCGGCTGGCTGCTCGGCGGGGTGGCCGGCGTGGGCACCGTGGCGTACGCCTTGGCCATCGGGCCACTGGTCCACGTGCTGCTGCCGCGGTTCGACGTACAGGTCCTCGACGGGACGGAAGCAGCGAGCCGCCCGGAGCACTGAGGCTCCGGACGGCTCGCTCCAAGGGGTGCCGCGTCAGCCGCGGGAGGGGCCGCGGTCGGGCGCGTTGCCCGGTCGGTTCGCCCCGGGCGTCTGCTGGCCGGTGGCCGGCGGCGCCTGGACGGCACCGCTGGCCGCCGCCTGGCCGGCCATCGTGAACTTCTGCGCGTCGCTCATCGGGCCCTGCTGCTGCACCTGGCCCTGGACCACCTGGCCCTGCTGCGGCTGCATGCCGTTCTGCTCGCGGATCTGGTCGAGCATGCTCTGCAGCTGAGCCACGTGCGCGGCCCGCTGGCTCGGATCCGACGAGTACACCGACCCGACCATCGCGGCCTGCATCGCGTGCAGCTGCTGCGGGCTGGTGCGGGTCTGGTGGATGTTCCGGCGAACGTCGGCGTCGAAACGCCCGGCCTCCTGCGCACCGAGGTGCGCCGCCGCGCGCAGCGTCGCCGCGCCCTGGCGCTCGGACCACCAGCGCGAGACCCGGTTCGCCACGTTGCGGGCGCCGGTCGCGACGGACTGGCCGGCGGCGTACGCGGTCTGGGCGACCGCGTTGCCCGCGCGGCTCGCGCCCTGCGCGATCGCCTGCCCGGTGGCGCGGCCGGTCTGCGCGACGGCCTGGCCGGCGGCGTACGCGCCCTGCGCGATGGCGTTGCCCGTGCGGCTGGCGCCCTCGGCGACGGCCTGTCCGGCCGCGGTCGCGCGCTCGGTGACGGCCTGGCGGGCGTCACGGGCGCCCTGCGCGATGGCCTGTCCGGCCTCGCGCGTGCCCTGGGCGATGGCCTGGCCGGTCGCCCGGGTGCCCTGGACGACGGCCTGACCGGCCGCGCGGACGCGCTCGGCCGCCAGCTGCGCGGTCCGGGCCACGGCCTGGAGCTGCCGCTGGACGAACAGGAAGCCGTCGGCCATCCGGGTCAGCGCGTCCAGCTGCTGCGGCGTCAGCTGCGCGAGCTGCGGCGGCAGCTCCTGGCGGAACGGCTCGGGCGTGGTCGCGTTGCGCTGCGGGGGTCCTGCGAAGGGGGTGGACACGGGGAGCTCCTAGTCGAGGTAGACGGCGTAGTTGACACCGACCGCCGGAGACAACGGGTCCCTCGTCGGCCTCTTGCTGTACAGGTGGAACTGGGCGCCGGGACGCGTCCACACGGCGAGGTGGCGGCGGTCGGCGCCGGCGCCGGGCGCCCACTCGTCGTCGAAACCCGGGGTCGCGTCGGTCCCGGCGTAGGCCGGCTCGCCCCAGTGCTGCCTGGCGAGCTCGAGGGCCGCGGGCCAGTGCGCGTCCAGCCCGGCCTCCGCCGCCGGGATGTCGTCCGGACCGATCTGGTACGCCGCCCAGCCGCTGTCCTTGCAGTCGGCGTACACCAGGCCGTTGAAGGCGATCATGTCGATGCCGCGCCGGGTCGTGAAACCCCACGACTCCATCGCGTCGGGGACCTGCATGTCCTGCTCGAGTGCCCACGGGACCCAGCCGGTGGCGGCCGACACACGCCGGACCAGCTCGATCACGACCGCGATCCCGGTCTGGTTGTCGTCCGGGCCGGCGACCGCGGTCCAGTCCGGGACCTCCGCGAGGTCGGCCATCGCCAGACCGTCCTGGTCGAGCGGTCTGTCCTGCGTCTTCATGCGAGACGTGTCCTTCCGTCAGGGGGCGGAGTGCCGGACGTCCAACGTTAGAAGGCGCCGGGGGTCACCGCGGGGCGGTCCACAGGTGCCACTGGTCGTAGGCTGCTGGGGTGACATCAGCTCAGTGGGGATTCGAGACCATCGCGATCCACGCCGGCAACGAGCCGGACCCGACCACCGGAGCGGTGGTGCCGCCGATCTACGCGACCAGCACGTACAAGCAGGACGGCGTCGGCGGGCTGCGCAACGGGTACGAGTACTCGCGCTCGGCGAACCCGACCCGCACCGCGCTCGAGGAGTGCCTGGCCGCGGTCGAGGCCGGCACCCGCGGGTTCGCGTTCGCCAGCGGCCTGGCCGCCGAGGACACCCTGATGCGCTCGATCTGCGCGCCCGGTGACCACGTCGTGTTCCCGAACGACGCGTACGGCGGCACGTTCCGGCTGTTCTCCAGGGTGCTGTCCCAGTGGGGCATCGAGCTGACCCCGGTGGCGGTCACCGACCCCGACGCGATCCGCGCGGCCGTGCGGCCCGGCAGGACCAAGGTGGTCTGGCTGGAGACGCCGACCAACCCGCTGCTGAACGTCGCCGACATCGCGCTGGTCGCGCAGATCGCCCACGAGAACGGCGCCTTGCTCGTGGTCGACAACACCTTCGCGTCGCCCTATCTCCAGCGCCCGCTGGAGCTCGGCGCCGACGTCGTGGTGCACTCCACCACCAAGTACATGGGCGGTCACTCCGACGTCGTCGGCGGCGCGCTCGTCGTCCGGGACGCCGGGCTGGCCGACAAGATCGCCTTCCACCAGAACGCGATCGGCGCCGTCGCCGGACCGTTCGACGCGTTCCTGGTGCTGCGCGGCATCAAGACGCTCGGGGTCCGGATGGACCGGCACAGCGACAACGCCGAGAAGGTCGCCGAGTTCCTGCAGCGGCACCGCGCCGTGACGTCGGTGCTGTACCCGGGCCTCGACGGGCACCCCGGGCACGAGACCGCCGCCAAGCAGATGAAGCGGTACAGCGGGATCGTCTCGTTCCGCGTCACCGGCGGCGAGCAGCACGCCCTGGACGTCTGCAACCGCGCGCAGGTCTTCACGCTCGGCGAGTCCCTCGGTGGCGTCGAGTCGCTGATCGTGCACCCGGGCCGGATGACACACGCGTCGGTCGCCGGCACACCGCTGGAGGTCCCGGCCGACCTGATCCGGCTGAGCGTCGGCATCGAGACCGCCGACGACCTG
>DASXRB010000715.1:0-2755 GCA_036506875.1 Kribbellaceae bacterium
CTCAGGTGGTGCGCGACCACGTCGTGCAGCTCGCGCGCGATCCGGCTGCGTTCGGCCGCGACCGCCGCCGCGGCCTCGGCAGCGCGGGTGCGTTCGAGCTGCTCGGCCCGCTCGGCCAGCGCGGTCGCGGCGTCCCGGCGCCGCCGGGTGCCGTCACCGAGCAGCCAGGCCGTCGAGAACAGCAACAACTGGACGGTCGCGTCCTCCAAGTCGGCGGCCGGGTCCAGCAGCAGCGCGAAGGTGATGGCGAACGCCGCGATGATGCCTGCGGCGTTGGCGTGGTCGCGCGAACCGTGCGCGGCGACGGAGTACAGCGACAGCAGCCCGGCGTACATGACCGGCGGGTCCGGCAGGCTCGACATGCCGTACACGACGGTCAGCCCGCCGCAGACCGCGGCGACGGCCAGCGGCCACCGGCGGCGAAACACCAGCGGCAGGCACTGACCGACCACGACGACGTAGCCCCAGGCCGGGATCGGGCCCTTCCCCTCGCGGAACAACGGCTGCAGCGACACCACCAGCACGACCAGGGCCAGCGCGGGATCGGCCAGCGGCGCCAGCCGTCGTACCCGCGTGCCGTGGTCCACGGCCCGAGTCTCGCAGGTCCGCACGCGGCCCGGCCTCCGCCGTACGAGCGATCTCGGCCACCGCGAGCTTGCGCGCTACATGGGTTCGCCGAGCGGGACGTTGCAGAACATGCCGCCGATGAGGGTCTCGGTGCGGTCCGGGGCGGTGACCGGGACGGTCGCGGCGTGCGTCTCGGCGTCGTCGGCGGGGTGGTAGCCGATCGCCTCGCCCTCGGCGAGCGACCACCAGCGGCGGGTGTTGCGCGAGATGCCCCAGACGATCCGGAAGCCGGGCGAGGGTGCGCTGACGGCCGCCTCGGCGAGCCGGCCCATGTCGTCCGGCGACAGCCAGTCCGACAACGACCGGGTGTCCGGCGGGGTGTCCTGGCAGGTGCCGATCCGCAGGCAGACGACGTCCATCCCGAAGCGCGACGCGTACAGGCTGCCGAGGGCCTCCATCGCCGCTTTACTCACGCCGTAGTACGTGTCCGGCCGCGGCGGTACGTCCGCCGGCAGCTCGCCGCCCGGCCAGTCAGCGCGGTCGACGAACCCGGCGGCATGGTTGCTGGAGGCAAGGACCACGCGGTTGACCCCGGTCCGGCGGGCCTGCTCGAGCAGCGTCCGAGTGCCGTCGATGTTGACCGACACGATGTTCTCCCAGGTGTCCTCCACCGGGATCCCGCCGAGGTGGATCACCGCGTCCGCGCCGTCCAGCGCCCGCCGCAGCGCCGCCGCGTCGGTGATCGACGCCGGCGGCAGCACCTCGGCGCCGGCGGCGGGCTCCAGGGGTACGACGTCCAGCAGGCGCAGCACCCGGCCGGGTCGCGCCAGCCGTTCACGGAGCATGGTGCCGACCCGGCCCGCCGCCCCCGTGATCAGAATCGTCCGCGCGTCCATCCGACCACCGTAGAGCGCCGGTGTTTCACGCGGCTTCACATTCGGTGTCTTCGTGTCTCGGTCCCGGGGCGGGCAGGCGGTCCCGCCCCGGGACGTTGTCGGGGTGTCAGTTCTCGTTGTAGGTGACCTGGACGTCGTCGATGATGAAGTCGGTCCGCAGCGAGGCGTCCTCGTCGGCCATGAACCGCAGCGTCACGGGCCGTCCGCGCCACGCGGAGAGGTCGTACGTCCGGAACACGTAGCCGTTACTGCGGTCGACGTTCGACAGCGAACCCACCGCCGTCACGGTCGCGCCGTCGACGACCTGAACCTGGAGGATGTCGTACGCCGGGTCACCGACGGCTTCCTCGCTCCAGATCCGGGACCAGAACGACACCTGCACCTTCCCGGGCTTCCCGGACGGGGCGGCCGGTGTGCCGGCGCTCTGCGACAGCGACGTGGTGGTGTCGTAGCCGTAGCCGCCGAGCCAGGCGTACCAGCTCCCGGTCCTCGCCGCGTAGCTCCCCCAGGTGCCGATCACGTTGTCGGTGCCCGGCGCGGTCCAGCTCCAGGTGTTCGCGCCGCTCTCGAACCCGTTGTTGCCGAGCACCTGCCGGTAGTCGATGGTGTGGTTGTACAGCCGGTTGCGGCTCGTGGACGTGAGGTCGAGGTTCTGGAACCCACGCTCGTTGAAGTACTCGAAGAACGTGGACTGCGTGTAGTTCGACAGCATATTGATCGTCGAGTTCATGCCGCCGTCGGCGTTGCGCCACAGGTCGATCAGTGAGCCGGCCACCCGGCCTTCGGTCGCGTCACCGTTGTTCCAGTTGGTGCTGCTGACCGCATACGCAGGGTTATACCACGTGGTGTTCATCAGGCTGATCCAGGTGCCGTTGGGCCAGACGAAGTCGTCGTCTCCCTTGATGTAGCCGGCGAACGCGTTCGCCAGGCCCTCGGTCCACGCGCACCCGACGCTGCTGTCCGCGTGGATCTGGTGCCCGGCACAGTTCGGGCCGGGCCACCAGAAGTTGTAGAGCCGGTGGTGGAAGGCGTGGCCCGTCTCATGCAGGACGAGATGCTCGGAGTCGGGGTCGTTGTCTCGGAGCTGAATGTACGAGGAATAGGCATCCGCGCCGGGAGTGTAGTACCCACCGTCGGTGTTGCCGGACCACCACCGGATGTAGATCCGGGTGCAACTGGTCTCATGCCGGGTCCAGCACGCGGTCGGCGAGTTCCGCACGCTCCAGAACTGGTTGATCGTGTCGAAGGCGTGCCAGGCCCGCTGCTGGGCCGCGGTGGAGGTGTACCACCCG
>DASXRB010000716.1:0-2916 GCA_036506875.1 Kribbellaceae bacterium
GTGCTGTTGATCAATTTCGACGAGAACGACGGGTACTTCGACCACGTGCCGCCGCCGGTCGCGCCGCGGCCTTCCTCGGGTGAGAGCGACGACTGGTACGCCGGCAGGCCGATCGGCCTCGGCCCGCGCGTCCCGATGACCGTGGTGTCGCCGTGGTCGGTCGGCGGGCACGTCAACTCGCAGGTGTCCGACCACACCTCGGTGATTCGCTTCCTCGAACGCTGGACGGGCGTCCGCGAGCCGAACATCAGCGAGTGGCGGCGGACCGCCTGCGGCGACCTCACCTCCGCGTTCGACTTCGACCGCGCGTACCGGCAGCCGTCAGTCGACGCGCCCGGTCCGGTGCCCGCGCCGATCGCGCGGTGGAAGCCGACTCCGCCGGCCGAGCAGGCCGTACCGCAGCAGGAGCCGGGCCGCCGTCCGGCCCGCGCATTGCCTTACCGCCCGTCGGCTTCCGGCTTCGTTGCTGACAGCAAACTGATGCTGGCCCTAGGCAACGACGGCGCCGAAGCCGCGCACTTCGCGATCTATCCGTACGGCGGTGAGCTGCCGGCTCCCGCGCATGTCGACGTACGACGGGAACACGCCGAGGCGATCACGGTCGCCGGACCGTACGAGCTCGCCGTACAGGGGCCGAACCGGTTCTGGGTCGAGCTGGCCGGATCGGCGGACGGTGTCGCGGCCGGTCTGGACGTTCTGGCTCGGCAGCACGGAAGTTCACTTGAGCTGGAACTGGTGAACACCACGCCGAAACCGCTCACGCTGAAGGTGAAGGCGCGCGGCTACGGCAGCAAGACGGACACGGTCGAGCTACGTGGCAAGCAGACCCGCACCTTCCCGTGGCCCACGGACCACGGCTGGTACGACGTCGAGGTCACGGTCGCCGAAGACACGTCGTACCGGCGCCGTCTCACCGGCCACTTGGAATCCGGCCGGCCAAGCGTCACCGGCTGAGTCGCACAGACGGCAGCGGCGCGGGGTCTCCCCGAGCTACGCAGGCGGAATCTCGCCGCTGCCGCGCTGAACCAAGGTGGGCGCGAGGACGAGATGGTGGGGCGGTCCGCCGGCTCCGTTGAGCCGGTCCAGCAGGATCCGGCCGACCTCGGCGCCGATGCGTTGCACGTCCTGCCGGATGACCGTAAGAGCGGGCTCGACCAGGTCGGCCAGCGGGAAGTCGTCGAACCCGACCACGGCGATCTTGCGCGTCGCGCCCGCCGCCCGCAGAGCGCGGACCGTCCCCACGGTGATGATGTTGCGCCCGGCAAGGATGGCGGTCGGCGGGTCCGCCAGGCCGAGCAATGCCGTCACCGTGCTGGTGGCCTCCTGTTCGCTGCGGACGCCATGGACAAGAAGCTCGGGGGCCAACTCGATACCTGCCTCGGCCAGCGCCGCACGGTATCCGGCCCGGCGGTCGACGGCGGTCTCGATCTCCTCGAGGTCGCTGAGCATGGCAATGCGCCGGTGTCCGCCGGACAGCAGATGGTTGGTTGCCAGCTTCGCGCCGCCGAGGTTGTCGATGGTCACGGAGTCACAGTCGACGCCGTGTGGCCGACGGTCGACGAAGATCATCGGCAGACCGGCCCGGCGCTCGCTGATCAGGTATTCGTGGCGATGGGTGGCCGGCATCAGCACCAGGCCGTCCGCGCGGCGAGCGACCAGATCGGAGACGATGTGGCGTTCACGCTCCGGCTCCTCGTCGAGACTCGCCGCCAGAACCGACAGGCCGGCTTGCCGCAGCACGTCCTCGAGCGCACGCAGCAGACCGGCGGAGTAACTGTTCCCGACGTCCTGCAGCAGGGCGCCGACGATGCCGGACCGGGCGTCCTTGCGGCGCAAGGTGCTGGCGCCGAGATTGTGCCGGTAGTCGAGCCGCTCAGCCGCGGTCAGCACCCGCTGGCGTACGGCGGCTGATGCGCCGGGCTCTCCGTTGACGACTCGCGACACCGTTTTCACGCTGACCCCGGCCAGCAACGCGACGTCCTTCATGGTGGCCCGAGCTGGCCTCGGGCCCTCCGAATCAGGTTGCGTCATCGTTGTCGTCACGAGACGCAGTATTTCCCATCGAGGCCTTGACTACAAGCCTAACCAGATGTTGTCTTGCTCTACGTCAACGTTGACGTAAGAACAAAGCAACGCTGCTTGGAGAGGGACCGGACATGCACCTCAACTCCCGTACGGCGCGCTTCGGCATCGCCGTGGCCGCGACGGCCGGCCTGCTGACGCTGGCGGCCTGCGGCGGCTCAGACGACAAGTCGGGCTCGTCGACCGAGAAGAAGATCGGCGTGTCGCTGATCACCAAGGACTCGACCAACCCGTTCTTCGTCGCCATGCAGAAGGGGGCCAAGGAAGAGGCCACCAAGAACAACGTGGATCTGACCGTGGCCTCCGGCAAGGCCGACGGCGACGAACAGGGCCAGGTTCAGGCGATCGAGAACGCGATCGCCCAGGGTCAGAAGGGCATCCTGATCACCCCGAACGGCCCCGGCGTCAACTCCGCGATCAAGAAGGCGCGCGACGCCGGCCTGTACGTGATCGCGCTGGACACGCCGCCGGACCCCGCGGACACCGTCGACATCACCTTCGCCACCGACAACTTCGAGGCCGGCAAGCTGATCGGCCAGTGGACGAACAAGCAGCTGGCCGGCAAGCCGGCCACGATCGCGCTGCTCGACCTGTTCAACGACAAGGTCGTGTCGGTCGACTACAACCGCGACCAGGGCTTCCTCACCGGTATGGGTATCGACACCAAGGACGCCAAGAAGAACGGTGACGAGGACAAGACCGGGAAGTACGCCGGCGGCTCCTACTCGATCGTGTGCAACGAGCCCACCCAGGGCGCCGAGGACGGCGGCCGGTCGGCGATGGAGAACTGCCTGACCAAGAACTCCAACATCAACGTCGTCTACACGATCAACG
>DASXRB010000717.1:0-2681 GCA_036506875.1 Kribbellaceae bacterium
GTCCCTCCTGCCCCATCAACGAGCCAGAACGGGAATTGCTACGGAACGGCCATCAAGGCGTCACCACGCCGCTACGCGCAGGCCACGTCGGCGCGTCTCCCTCCCTCACCCGGTACATCCCTCCAGGGGCCGCCGGCGTTAGGGCGTGGCCGCCTTCTTTCCGTTCGGCGACGGTGTCGCGGGCGCGTTCGGCGACGGCGGTACGACGACATCCGGCAGCGCGGCCAGCCGGGCCGCGACCCGGTGGTGGTCGACCATCGTCTGCGCCAGCGTGTGCCCGAGCGCTCGGTACGCCTCGAAGTCCCACTCGCCGTAGAACTGGTCCCCGGTGGACCGTCGCGGGAAGTCCCGGTGCGCCGCGGCGTACTGCTCCACGTCCCAGCCGGGGTGGTCGGCGAGCAGTGCCTTCAGGTAGAAGATCTCGGTCACCAGCTGCTCGTCCTCGTCCTCCTGCTGAGGATGTGTGGCGATGCCGTACACCCACGCCCGCGTGGCACGCTCGGCGTCGCCGCGGATCATCGGCGACGGGTCGACGTCGACCAGGATGCCGTGGTCCATCCGGGCGGTAGCGATGGCCTCGCCGAGCGCGTTGAACCGGTCCTCCGGGTCGCTGGAGGCGTCGATCACGACGATCTGCGCGGGCCGCCGCCGCAGCGCCTCGACCAGGCCGAGGTTGTCGTAGTGGCCGCCGTCGGTGACGTACAGCCGCCGGTCGTACAGCGACGGGCTGCCGACCGCTTCCCGCAGCAGCCGGAAGGCGCCGGGCTTGTCGGACATGCTGCGCAGGTAGCGCCGTACCCGCTCCGCGCGGGACGACGTCGGCTGGTACCACGACGGGTTGACCGGGGGGTTGTTCCAGTACGGGTTCGGCAGCCACACGCCCAGCCGCGCGTTCAGCAGCGCGAGCAGCAGCCGCACCGGCCGGGTCCGGGCGTTCGCGCGCCCGGTCAGCGGGCTGAACGCGGCACCGCTGATCGCCATCGCGGCCGGTACCGTCACCTCGCGCCGCAGGAAGTCCGCCTCCAGCTCATAGGCCGACGTCGTACGACGACCGCCCGCCGGCAGCGAGCTGTCCCCGACGATGCCGATCGCCGCCGGGTCGAAGATGAACGGCACGCAGCCGCGGTCGGTCGGCACGAAGTCCGCGTCCGCCACGTTCGCCACCGCCGCGACCACCAGCTGCGGACCGCCACCCGCCGGCGCGGTCGCGTTCTCCGAGTACAGCAGCGGCTCGTGGTAGTCGAGGCTGACCGCCGCGCCGTTGTCGGCCCGCCGCATCAGGTACGCCGTCTGGAGGCGCTCCCGGTAGTACGGGTGCAGCGACGTCCGGTTCGCGTCGGTCAGCAGCTTCACCCCGACCGCGATCCCCGCCAGCACCAGCGCGACCGACCAGTTCGAGCGGTACGACGGATCGGTGGCGTAGCCACCCGTCCAGCGCAGCAGCACGATCGCCACCGCGACGAGGAAGATCGCCGTCCCCAGCCACGGCGCCACCTTGGTGCGCAGGAACGCCAGCAGCCGCCTCCGGAGCGCCGCCTCCAGCGGGTCCTTGCTCTCCACCGTCAGCCCCTGCCACACCGCGCGGCCGAGGCCGATCAAGGCGACCGCGAGCGCGATGAACGACGCGACGCCCTGCTTGTTCGGGTCGACCAGGTTGAGCAGCAGCCGGGGCAGCGTCGGCTGCTCGCCGTCGATCGACACCGCACCGTTGCGGACCAGCCGGTTCAGCAGGTCCAGCCCGCCCGGCACGCCGAGCAGCAGCACCGCGACCGGCAGGCCGGCCGCGAGCACCGTACCGCCCGCCATCGTGAGCCCACGTCGTGCAGCGTCGGGCAGCCGGCCCCAGCGGTCGCCGACCTTCTCGAGCAGGAACAGCGCCACTCCGACGGCCAGCAGCACCGTCGACAGCCCGAGGAACCACCACGAGCCGCCCGGCCGCCAGTGCACCGAGAGCCGCCGGGTGCCGGGCTCCGGCGTCACCACGCCGAGGTCGTACAGGAACCAGCCCAGCACCCACGCGACCGCACGCAGCGTGATGCCGATCAGCAGCAGGTTGACGCACAGGCCGTACAGCACCGACAGCGCGGCGCGGAACTTCGCCTGCCCGCCCTGCAGCAGGTAGTGGGTCTGCCGGCGCAACCGCGCCAGCTCCGGCGTGCCCGGAGCGTACGGATCCGGCACCTTCTGCCGCATGACGTGGAACGCCGCCGCCATGTAGCCGCCGCCGCTGACGCCGACCACCGATGACGCGCGGTCGTAGATCTTTCGCGCGCTCAGCAGTTGCAGCGCCCCGAGGCAGAACGACGCCGAGCGGATCCCGCCGCCGGAGCAGCAGATCACCAGCCGGCCCTCGTCCGGACCCGCGTCCCGCTCCGGGCGGAAGCTCACCCCCGGCCGGTGCGCCGCCGCGCCACGCATGCTGCACACCAGCGCCACCGCCAGCTGCACCGCTCCGACGAACCACACCGCCCGCATCAGCCACGTCAACCAGCCGGTGCTCAGCGCCGCGCACTCGCCCGTGGTGGCGCCGAATCCGTGCCACAGCCGCACGTCCTCGACCGCGTCGAGCGCCCCCGGCCGTCAGCACGACCCACAACGCGGTCCGCGCCAGCCGGGTCCAGCGCGGTTGCCGCAGGCAACGCACGTACTTGTACCCGCGGTACGCCGCGAGCACGTAGGTC
>DASXRB010000718.1:0-2934 GCA_036506875.1 Kribbellaceae bacterium
CGGCCACGGTCAGCAACCACGACCGCGGCCGGTCCGGAATCCCGTCGGCCGGCCACTGCCGGGCCGCGGCCAGCAGCGCCTCCTGCACGGCGTCCTCGCACGCGTCGAACTGGCCGTGGCGGCGCACGTCCGAGCTCCGCGACGGTCCAGTCGGCTCGTCGCCGCAACATCCGCAGCAACTGGTCGTGGCGATGATCATGCCTCGCACGGTCGCCCCCGGATGGCTAACCAGCTCGTCAGCGCAGGCGGCCAGCCCCCGCGTCAACGACCGGCGCTGTCCAGCACCGGCGCCGCCTGTCACGCCGGCTGTAGGTCGAAGGCGGCACCGATCGTGCGACCAGGTATCGCGGGGAACCCGGTGACGCCCGACACCAGGCCGCCTTCCAGGTCCAGGACCATGAGCCCGTACGGCCCCAGCACGCCGTCGGAGGCCGGCTCGAAGGCCGCGAGCGCCGGCTGCCCGTTGGCCCGAGTGGCAACCAGCCGGATCGTGTCGAACCGGCCGCCGCCCGGCACGGTCGCGAAGAACCCGACCACGGCGTCCCGCCCGAGGAACTCCATCGCCTCCGGCGGCATCCGCAACACCACGTCCTCGCGCAGCACCGCGGCCAGTCCCGCGACGTCGCCCCGGTGCCACGCGTCGATGAACCGCGCGAGCACCCGCCGGTCCTCGGTGTCGAGCGACCTGCGTGACCCGGCGGCCCGGCCGACGCTCGCGCGGGCGCGCTGCAGGGCACTGTTGACCGCCGGCACGCTCGTGTCCAGCAGATCGGCGATCTCGTCGCTGCGCCACCCGAGCACGTCGTGCAGGACCAGCGCGGCGCGCTGGCTCGCCGGCAGCAACTGCAACGCGGCGACGAACGCGAGCGACACCGACTCCCGGCGCTCGGCCTCGGCGGCCGGGTCCGTGCCGGGGCCGAGGTCATCGAGCAGGCGGTCGGGGTACGGCTCCAGGTAGTCCAGGTCGGTGAACGTGGCCGGCCGCCTGGTGCGGGCGGCGATCAGCTTCAGGCACGCGGTGGTGGCGATGCGGCACAGCCAGTGGCGCAACGGGGCGCGGCCCTCGTACGTACCGAGCGACCGCCAGGCCCGCAGGAGCACCTCCTGCATCGCCTCCTCGGCGTCGTGATACGAGGCGAGCATCCGGTAACAGTGCAGGTGCAGGGCCCGCACGTGCGGCGCGACCAGCGCACGGAATGCCTCGCCGTCCCCGGTGCGGGGCGGCCTCGAGCAGCTCAAGATCCGGTGTCGCGCCCACGTTCACGCCCACAGGCTAACTTTTTCCGGCCCGCACCGATGAACGCGCGCCCGGCCCGGGATCTGATGTCGTGACGGGCCGCATCCCACGCGGCCCCACGTCCCGAGGAGACGACGTGGATCCACGAACCATCGCCAACCAGTACTACGACGCCTGGCGCCACCGCGCCGGCGACATGTCCGGGGTACCGCTGGCGCCGGACTTCGTGTTCACCGGCCCGGTCGCGAGCTTCGACAACGCCGAGGCGTTCCGTGCCATGACCCGCCAGGCCGGCGCGGCGGTACGCCGCTTCGAGGTGCGCCACCAGTTCACCGAAGGAGACCTTGTCTGTTCGGTCATCGACTGGGAGATGGCCATGCTCCCCGGCACGCTCACCGCGGCCGAGGTGCTGCAGGTCCGAAACGGCACGCTCGTGCGAGGCGAACTGATCTACGACGCGCAGGAGCTGCGCGAGGCCATCGACGCCGATCCGGTGGCGCTGCTGGACCGAAGCCTCACCGACACCGCCGACATGTTCACCCGCGTGCCGGCCGACGCATGGCAGACGCTAAGCCCGTGTGCCGGCTGGACGGCCCGCCACGTCGGCAACCACCTGGTCGGCTCGATCGCGCTGCTGACCCGGGTCGCCCTACGCGAGCCGGTCGACCCGGCCGAGTTCGACGCGCACAAGCTTGCCAAGACCGACCATCTCGGCCCCGACCCGGCATCCTCGCTGCGGGAGGCGGCGCAGCGGTGCGTGGCGGCGTTCGCCCGACCGGGCACCCTGCACGCGCGGTACTCCTTCCCCGGGCCGGACACGCCCGGTGCCGTCATCGCCCACATCTGCCTACTCGAGTCGCTCGTGCACGGCTGGGACGTCGCCCACGCGACCGGTGCCGCCTACCGGCCGGCCGACGCGGCCATAGCCGCGGTGCAACGCTTCGCGCTGCTCGCGGTCGGGCCCGAGCAGCGGGCGCAGGGCCTGTTCGCGGCGGTCGTACCCGTAGCACCGGACGCCGACCGGCTGACCGCCACGCTCGCCCACCTCGGACGGCGCGCCCGACCGACACGGCCGGGCAACGGTGTTGACGTACAACGGTGAGGTGTCCAGGTCGAGGGCCTGGTTGGGGCGCTCGACCTCGATGGTGGGCGGCAGTACCCCATGGCGAACCGCCCGCACCGCCTTGAGCAGGCCGGCGGCGCCGGCGGCGAACTTGGTGTGCCCGATCTGGGACTTGACCGACCCGAGCGCGCACCACTGGCGATCGGTACGGCCGGACTCCTCGTACACCGCGCGCAGCGCGCGCAGTTCGGCCACGTCCCCGCCTTGGTACCCGTACCGTGTGCCTCGATCAGCTCGACGGTCTCCGGCGCGTACCCGGCCTCGGCGTACGCCCGGCGCAGCGCCCGCGCCTGCCCCTCCGGTGTGGGCGCGTAGATGGCGGACCCGCGACCGTCCGAAGAGGTCCCCAGGCCAGCGCCAGGCCCCGGATCACCGCGTAGACCCGGTCGCCGTCGCGTTCGGCATCGGCCAACCGCTTGGGCGCGAACAGGACCAGGCGTTCCGCAGCGCGGACAACGAGCTGGCGCAGGCGGCATCGCTGACGCAGTTGGTGCCGTGCAGGTCGAACCGGTTGGGCTGATGTGAGGCGTCGTGTCGGCGTACTGACCAGGCAGCGGGCGGCGCGGTCGGCTGG
>DASXRB010000719.1:0-3895 GCA_036506875.1 Kribbellaceae bacterium
AGCGCCGAGGGGGCCACGTACGCGCGCAACTGGTCCCGGCGACCGGCGGCGAGGCACGAGGTCGCGGCTGCGCTGCTGCGACCGAGAGCGACGGCCGGCTGCCACGTGCTGTTGAACACGAGCGGGACCGTGGGCTGGCCCTGGTTGGCGAGGCAGGCGTTGACGATGCCACTGAGCTGTCGCAGCGCCGCCGCTTCCGTGGGCGTGGCCGTCGTCAGCACCCGGGCGGCCTCCGCGCAGCCGACCGCGGCCGGGGCGGGGCCCGCGGCCGGGTCGCTCGGCGTGGGGTCGACCGACGTGGGGTCGCCCGCCGCTATGGCCGCCGCCCGCTCGGCATCAACGAGCGGGCGCCCACCGTTGCTGAACCGGAGCTGGGTCTCAGGAGCCGCTCCGCATTGGGTGAACACCTCGCGCGCCGACGCCAGTCGGGTCCGCTCGGCCGTCGGGAGCAGGAACGGGCCGGCTACCCGACGGTCGATGCGGTCGGCCGGCGCGTCCGTGATCAGGGTCACGTCGACGGCAAGGGGATCGACCACCCCGGACGGCAGCCGCGGCAGGGTACCGAGGTCCGCGTCGCCGCCCGAGTCGGCGATCGGCCGCCGCCGCTCGTCGGTCAGGACGATCCGCCGGCCGGTCTGCTGCGCGAGGTTGCGGAGCGCCGGGGCCACGCCGCCCCAGGTGCGGTGCTCGACCGCGTAGGTGAGCAGGGTCTGGTACGTGCGGGCGTCGCTGGCGACGGCATCGCCCAACTCCTGGCGGATCGTGGTCGACGTGGTGCGCGCGGCGAGCCAGGCCGTCGCTGTGATCGAGCACACCGCCACCAGCACCGACGCGGCCAGCAGCCGGACGACCAGACTGTGCCGTAGCGCCCGCGGCCTATGTCGCACGGCCGGCGCTCGAACCGTCCACGAGCTTGTACCCGACGCCGTGGACCGTCAGCAGGTAGCTCGGCCGTCGCGGCGACGGTTCGATCTTCCTGCGCAGGTTCACCACGTGGGCGTCGATGGTGCGCTCGGTGAGGTGGTCGTTGAACCCGTGTACCGCCATGAGCAGTTGCCGGCGGCTGAACACCCGGCCGGGCTCGTTCGCCAGCGTCTGCATGATCCGGAACTCCGACGCGGTGCACTCCACGGCGGCGTCGCCGACCCGCAGCTCGTGCCGGTCGGCGTCGATCACCAGCGTGCCGATCGTGACTACGTTGCGTGACGAGTCCTGTGCGCGACGGACCCGCCGCAGCAACGTGCGCACCCGCGCCATCAGCTCCCGCGGGCTGTACGGCTTGGTCATGTAGTCGTCGGCGCCGAGGTCGAGCCCGAGCAGCAGGTCGTCCTCGGTGGATCGGGCGGTGAGCATCAGCATCGGCAGGTCGTACTCCGCCCGCAGCACCCTGGCCACGTCCAGCCCGTCGACCTTGGGCATCATCACGTCGAGAAGCAACAGGTCGGGCGGGTCCCGACGGACCTCGTCGATCGCCGCCCGACCGTCGTGCACGATGCGAACCGCGTAGCCCTCCTGCTGGAGGTAACGCCCGAGGATCTCGGCCTGCAGCTTGCTGTCCTCGGCGACCAGCACGGACTCACGCACAGTCACACTGTATCCGCTTCAGCGGCGAAGCCGGCGGAGCAAGCCGACGGCCCCGATCAGCAGGACCGCGGCCACGCCGGCCGGCACCGCGACGGTCGTCCAGGAGTGCCCGTCACTGCCCGAGGCCTGCCCACCGGACGCCCGAGCACGGGTCGAGTCGCCGGAAGCCGGGCCAGCCGGCGCATCGGTGGTGGCCCCATCGGTGGTGGCCCCATCGGTAGCGGCGCATTGGTGGCCGGCGAATCGGACACGCCTGCCTTGCGGAACGCGTCCGCGATGAAGGCGAGCAGCTTCGCCTGCAGCGCGGCGCCGTTCTCCTTGCTCTCCATCATGTCGACGCCGTGGATGCCCCCCTCGGGGGTCTCCATGTGCTTCTCCGTCGCTCCGGACGCCTTGTACAGGGCCTGCACCTCGTGGAGGTACGCGTCGTTCGAGGCGTCGCCGGGCGAGGCCGCGAAGAACGATGGCTTCGTGACCGTCCTGATGGCCGCGATCGCGTCCATCTCCTTGTCGGACCCGTCGCCGTCCCTCCGGGGCGAGGAGAAGAGCACGAGGCCGGCGAGATTGGGGATCTTCGGCGCCGACGACGCGGCCGCGGTGCCGCCCAGCGACGCGCCGCCGGCGATGATCGCGGTGGCGCCGCGCCGGGTCAGCTCCTGGGCCGCGGCCAGGAAGTCGCGGTTGAAGTGGGTCGGCTCCGACGCCGCGGAGGCGCCGGTGCCGCGCTGCTCGAGCAGCAGGACGTGGTAGCCCTTGCTGGCGAGAATCTGCGCGAACGGCAGCCAGCTGCAGATATCCCACCCGTGCTCATGCTCCAGGACGAGGCCCTTCTTCCCGCTCCCGAGCACCAACCCGGAGACCCGGACGCCGTCCGTGGCCCGGAAGCTGATCGTGTAGCGCCGGAGCGGTTCCGGGACACACTTGTTGATCAGTAGCCCGTTCGGCGCCTGCACGGTGACCGTCCGGTCAGCCGGCTTGTCGGACGGAAGGAGCGCGGCGGACGCCGGCGCGGCGAACGCCGGACCGGCGCCGAAAGCCGCGCACACAGCACCCGCGCCGAGCAGCCGTCGAAAGGTAGTGAGCTTCATGGCTCACTTCGTACCGGCGAGTTGTGAGCAGGTTGTGAGGATCGCGTCCCGGTCCTGTGCGAGAGCGCGCCGGGTAAGCGGAACGGCGGACGAGTAACGCTTCTTTCGCGCATCTCGATCTATACGTACGTGACGGTTGTCACTACGGTGCCTGATGTGACCGTCGGGACGGAGGAGGCTCCGTAACAGTGTCCACAAAGGAACGTTCGGCGAACGCGCCGACGATCCCCGTCCTTCGGCTCCTGCCCCGGCTGATCCGCGATCCGCTCGGCACCCTCGGGGCCGTCAGCCGGTCCGCCGGCGGCCGTGTCGTCAGGCTCGACGGCGGGCTCTTCCGACCGTACCTGCTGACCCACCCTGAGCATGTGCAGCATGTTCTGGTCGACCGGGCGTCCAGCTACCTGCGGACCGGGAAGCTGTGGACGCAGCTCCAGCGCCTGGAAGGGACCGGTCTGGCTGGCGAGGGCGCGGCGTGGCGCGCGAGCCGCGCGCTGTACCAGCCGGCCTTCACCGCCAGGAACATTCGAACGGTGACCGCCCGGATGGCCGCCGCCATCGCGGACGCCGTCGACGAGCTCGGCGAGCGCGCCGCGGGCCGGCCGATCGACGCCGGTGTCGAGATGACCAGGATCGTGCACCGTGCGCTGCTCGCCGCGTTCTGGGGAGACCGGATCACCGTTGCGGAGACCGAGCGGCTGGGGGCCGCCATCACCACGGCAGTGAACTCGATCGGGCCGCGGCTGATCCTGCCGTTCGTCCCGCAGGCGGTGCCGCTGCCGGGCGACCGTGCGTTCGCGCGCGCGGTGCGCACGGTCGATGAGGTCATCTATCCCCTGGTCAGGCAGGCGAGGCTGCAACCCGACAGCGACGATCTCCTGTCCATCGCGGTGACTGCCCGCGGCAAGGACGGCCGAGGGCTCACGGACAGGCAGATCCGCGACGACGTGGTCGCCCTGTTCGTCGGGGGCACGGAGGCGACGGCACTGGTGTTGACCTGGCTCTGGGTGATCCTCGACACGCAGCCGGCCGTCGCGGCCGCGCTGTACGACGAGATCGACGGGCTGACCGACGAGCCGTACCAGGACCAGCTGGATCGCCTCACCTACACCGATCTCGTGCTGCGCGAGGTCATGCGGCTGTATCCGCCGAGCTGGCTGCTGCCGCGCACGGTCGCGGAGGACGACGTCATCGACGGCGTCCGGATCCCGGCCGGCGCCACCGTG
>DASXRB010000720.1:0-3092 GCA_036506875.1 Kribbellaceae bacterium
CCCGCGGCGGCTCCGGCCCGTCCACGGGCTCGTCACCGGCCCCGGCCACCCCCACCCAGGACCCGGCCGAGGTCGCCGCGCTGTCGGCCGCCGCGGCCGCGCTGCGGCGGCTGTCCGTCCGCTACGCGGCGGTAGCCAGGCGCTACCCCGCACTCGCCGCCCGCCTCGCCGGTCCCCGCGCCCTGCACACCGCGCACCTGACCCGGCTGGCCGCCCTGGGCGGCAGCGCGGGTACGACGGCCATTCCAGCGAAACCGGTGCCGGCGAAGGCCGCCGCGGCGCTGGCCGAGCTGGTCGCCACCGAGCAGCGGCTGTCGGTCACGCACGCCACCGCCGCCGTCGGCCGGTCCGGCGAGGCCGCCCGGCTGCTGGCGATGATCGCCGCCGCCCAGGCGCAGCTCGCCGTCGCGCTCGGCCGGAAGGCGGCGAGCCGGTGACCCTCGACCAGACCGCAGCCCTGCAGGCCGCGCTGGCCGGCGAGCACGCCGCCCTGTACGCCGTCGGCGTCGCCGGCGGCCACCTGCACGGCTCCCGCTTCGCCGCCGCCGAGCAGCTGTACGCCGCGCACCGCGACCGCCGCGACGCGCTGACCGCCCTGATCGCCGCCACGGGCACCACCCCGGTCGCCGCCGAGCCGGCCTACGACCTGCCCGCGGCCGTCACCACCCCGGCCGGTGCCGCAGCCCTGGTCCGCGTGGTCGAGCAGCGGCTGGCCGCCGTCTACGGCGACCTGGTCGAGGCCGCCACCGACGCCCGCGTGCGCGGCGTGGCCGTGCACGCCCTGGTCACCGTCGCGCGCGACCAGACCACCTGGGGCGCCACCCCGGTCGCCTTCCCCGGCGCGAACCCCTGATCACTTGAAGCAGGGCTTGGTGAAGTCGTAGCCCTTCGCGGTGGGGCCGGTGAACAGGTCCTTGACGACGGTGACACCGGTCGGAGCGGCGGCGTCGGGCTTGCTGATCAGGCTCTGCCGGAACACCCGGTCCTTGGGCTCGCCGGCGAACTTGCCGGCCTCCGGCGGCAGCGTGCCCTCGTAGTCGACGGTGTCCAGCGCCCTGACCGCGTTCAGCAGGCCGGTCCGGGTCAGGTCCTTGCTGTCGACCGCCTTCTGCAGCGCGGCCTTCAGCGGGTAGGACCAGATCCAGCCCGCGGTCCAGCCGTCGCTCGGACCGCTGCTGAACTTGCTCCCGACCGCGTCCCGCATCGCCTTGTGCCCGGGAGTGTCGGCGCCGTACGGCGCCCACGGCCCGGACTGCAGGTACAGCGCCTGCAGCGCCGGCGCGGCCGGGCTCTTCAGCAGTGCCGGGTTCCAGGTCGGGCTGGTGCCGATGAACTTGCCCTTGAACCCGGCCTGCGCGGCCCCGCCGACGATCGCGGCGGCCTCAGCCGGCGCGGTGGTCAGGATGACCAGATCGGGTTTGGCCGCGACCAGCTTGGTGATCGCCGCGCCCTGGTTCTCCTGGCCCGGTGTGGTCGGGATGTCGGTGAACGCGAGCTTGTTGGCCTCCGCCGCGACCTTGGTGCCGGCGGCCGCGTCGTCGCCGTAGTCGCCCGGGTAGTGCACCGCGGCGACGCTCTTCGGCTTGAGGTTCTCCACCGCGTAGTCGACCGAGTTCATCGACTCGAAGCAGTAGTTCGTGCCGGACTCCAGGATGGTGTCCTCGAAGGCCCACGCCGACGTCCAGGAGGCCGGCGCCGCCACCACGTTGCTCGACTTCAGGTCGGGCAGGATCGCGGCCGTCGTCGGCGAGCCGAGGGTCTGCGCGAGCGCGAGCACGTTCGGCTTGATCTCCTGGTAGACCTGGCTGTGGATCTGCGGGTCGTACTTGTTGTCCTTCACGTACTTGGTCACGTCGACCTCGAAGCCGCCGATGCCGCCGGCGGCGTTGACCCGCTTCCAGAACAGCTTCTGGCTCTCGGTGATCGGCACGGCCAGCGCCTTGAACGGGCCCGAGGTGAGGTCGGAGATGGTGCCGAGGTAGATGCACCCCTTGGACTTGTCGACGGCCTCCGGGCACGGCTCCTTCGTGACGCCGACGTCGAACTTGACGCCGCCGACGTCCTTCGCCTCCGGGGCGTCGCTGCGGCAGCCGGACATCGCGGCCGCGGTGGCGAGCGCCGAGGCCAGCGCGGTGGTGGTCTTCAGGACGGTACGACGTGAGCTCATGGTTCTGTCTCCTCAGTAAGAGAACGGCCACGACTTCCAGTAGTTGCGGATCCGGACCCAGATGCCGAACAGGCCCCTGGGCTCGAAGATCAGGAACACGATGATCAGCAGGCCGTAGAGGATCGTCTCGACGGTGAACACCGACAACCCGCCGGCGGACGTGCTGCCGCTGATGAACGGCAGCACGGCCGGTAGCTCGCGGGTCAGCCTGGGCAGCAGGGTGATGAACAGCGCACCCATGATCGAACCCGAGATGGTCGCGACTCCCCCGATCAGGATCATCGCGATGTACTGCACCGACAGCCCGAGGCTGAACGACGACGGCTCGATGAAGCCGATCATCACGTACAACAACGAGCCGGCGACCCCGGCGTAGAACGACGACACCGCGAACGCGATCGCCTTGTACCGGGTGATGTCGACGCCGATCACCTCGGCGGCGATGTCGCGGTCCCGGATCGCGGCCAGCGCCCGCCCGGTCCGCGACCGCACCAGGTTGCGGGCCAGCACCCCGAAGACCACCAGCAGCACGAAGGTGAGCAGGTAGAGCTTCTGCGCCTTCGTGTACGACGCCCCGTCGACGGCGAACTGGATCCCGAACAGCTCCGGCACGGCGGCCGGCCGGCCCACCCCGACGCCGCCGGTCAGCGCCTTCCAGTGCTTGAACACGTGCTCGCCGATGAACACCAGCCCGAGCGTCACGATCGCCAGGTACAGCCCGCGCAGCCGCACCACCAGCGGTGCCACCAGCAGACCGGCCAGACCGGCCACCAGGCCGGAGGCGAGCAGCCAGACCGGCAGCCAGGTGATGCCGAACCCGATCAGCCGCGAGTTGTCCGGGTCGCCGGACAGTACCGCCGCGGTGTATGCGCCGAGCGCGAGGAAGAACGCGTGCCCGAGCGACACCTGCCCGGCGTAGCCGGTG
>DASXRB010000721.1:0-2411 GCA_036506875.1 Kribbellaceae bacterium
TGAGCTTCAGGGTGACCTTGGTACCGGCAGCAGGCCAGTAGAGGCCGAGCGATGGCTTGCGCCGGAGCACCCGCACCTTCACGCCTAGACGAAGTGCGAGCCCGGCCAGCGGTGTGGGTGTCACGCCGGTGGAGCGCATGACGTCGCGCTCGTGGGGAAGCACCAGGTTGGTGTCCATGGCGGCATTGCAGGTGATAACGGCCACCCGTTCGACGATGTTGCTGATCAGAGGAAGGGGGCTCGTCGTCTGCGGCGACGGGAGGGTCTGCACGGAGAGGGCGAACGTGAAGCTGCGTGGTTCGTCTTTGTTGGCCAGCGCCGGGTGCTTTGCGGTGTCCCGGCTCACGTTCTTCTTGCTCCAGCCACGGCTGGTCCGCCGTGCCCAGGCCAACTGCATCTCCCATTCTCCCGGCGGGGTGGTCTGGTTCTTGCGGAACACCGGCCAGGCCAGGTGCAGGTCGCCGTCGAGTACGAACGGCATCACGTGGGTGCCGGAGATGTCGAGGTCGACGCGTTCCCACGGGCGCCAGCGCATGTTCGCGCCGCCGAAGTTCTCGCAGGATCGCCAGAAGTACCGGTACGGCGTGCCGGCGGTGCGGCCGATAAGGTACAGGTCCCATGGGTCGCCGTCCGCCAAACCGTGGCGGTCCTGGTACATGCCGACGATCGACAGCTGCGACAACTCGACGAGGTCGTCCAGGTACCCGAGCAGGGCGGTGCGGGCGTTCTCGGACGACGGCTCGTCCTGGGCCAGCGCCGACTCGGCGGCCCGGAACGCGTCGCTGGCGTCTTCCCGCAGCTCCGGGTGCAGCCAGTTCTGCGGCCAGAGGAAGACCTTCCGGTTGGCTTCCCAGACACGGTAATTCTTCGTCCACTCCCAGCGTCGCCGTACCGTCTCTGAGATCGGCACTCTCTCCAGGCCGATCAGGCAGCGCTGGACGAAGAGCTGGACGGCGGCAGTGGCCGCCAGCAGCCGGGTGGTAGTCGCGCCCGGCGCGGTCAGCACGTCGATCAGGTACCGCTCATACAGCTCGTCGGCGCCGGCCAGACCGTCCCGGTGGATCAGGAAGTCGACGAGGGCGTCGCGCTGCCGGGTCCTCAATCCGTCGGACACCGGCCTGATGATGTCCGGCCAGGCGGCGTCACCGTACCGGGACCGCAACAGTGCTCGCGCCGCGGCCGCGGCCCTCTCGGCCTCCGCGAACGGTGGGGCGACGGCTGTCAGCGGCACGAGCTGCGCCACCGTGACACCGAGTTCGGCCAGTGCAATCACCAGGTCGAACAGTCCGGTGAGGGCGATCGGGTCGTGGAAGTCGACGGCACTGGGAAGCGCTCTCGCCGCGGCCTCTGTTGCGGTGTCGCTCGCCACGCCCAGGGCATCGGTGAGCACGCCGGCGACCGCGGAGAGCGCCTCCGCACGGTGCGCGTCGTCGAAGTTCGGCGCTACGACATCGGTGACGTACCGGGCGAGAATTCCAGCCATGGCCGGCGACCGGTCGCGCATCCGGGCCAGCGCGAGCGTCCGGCGGAAGGCCAGGAACTCAACCGCCGGTTCGGCGGCGTCGTACCCGGCGGGGATGGTGTTCGGGTCGATGCCGAGCAGTCCCCGGTCCTTGGGAATGCCGCCGGCCTGGCCGGGTCCGCTGCTGGCGAGCCAGCCGAGTTGCGCACGGTCGAAGCCCAGACGTGATGCCAGCAGCGCGATCTTGTGGATGCGCCGCAGCAGGGCGAACGCCGCCCCGAAGGCGCTGGCCTGCGGCAGGACATCAGGATCGCCGTCCACGAACGCCGAGTCGAGCAGCGTCGTGAAGGCCGGCTCCCGACCACCCGGCCCCGACAGGCGCCCCATGAGCAGGTCGCGGACGGTCTCGTCGGTCAGGCCGGTCGTCGTGGCCAGTGTCGCCGCCGCCGCCGCGACCTGGCGGTCCCGAAGCGCCGTGACGTCCGCGGCGGCCGACGTGGCCTCGCCGGCCGCGTCGCGGGCCGTTCGCACATCGGACCGCACGGCGGCCAGCGTCGCCGCGAGCTGCGCCTCGGAGACCACGGCGGCGAGCCCCGGAGCCGACTCGTGGCGCAGCAGGTATGCCAGTTCGGCGACGCTGTAGCCGCTGTCGGAGATTGACCGGACGGCTTGGGCGAACTCGACCGTGGCCCGGGTTCGGACGGCCACGGCGGGCACGGCGGATGGCAGGGGGAACGGCTCGATGCCGGTGACCCGGATCGCGGTCACGTAGTCGGTTGCGCTCAGGCCGAGCGCCCGGGACAGCCGCAGCGACCGGTAGAGCCGGGACAGCGTGTCCAGGGTGAGCGGCAGCGGCTGGGTCTCTGCGGGGACGGGCGGGACGCCAGGTCGTGGTTGCATGACCGGATACAGCGGCAGCGCCGCCAGCAGCACGGCCAGGTCGGCTTCC
>DASXRB010000722.1:0-2996 GCA_036506875.1 Kribbellaceae bacterium
GTGGTCACCGCCAGTCCGGCGATCCTCAACAAGGGCGGCGCCTACACGGTGCTGCCCTGCGACAACAGCATCACCCTCGGCGACGCCGAAGTGTCAGCGCTGGTCAAGCCGGTGTTCTACCAGGACAGTCGCAACACCTTCTACCTGGAGCCGGAGCTGACCGAACGCAAGCTGCAGGACTGGCAGGAGTGGGTGACCCCGGCGCCGCAGGCCGAGCACGAATGGGACCGGCCCTCGTGGTGGAAAGACGCGCTCATCACCGCGGCCAACCCCAAGCTGGCCATCTCGCCATCCACAAAGGTCAGCGAGGAGTCGAAGCACAGTGCGGTGTCCGGATTGGACTGGGTGGTCAACCCGCACACCGGCGTACTGCTGGACGGCGAGCTGATCGGCCCGGCCGGCCGGGTGTCGGCCGGTGAGCTGACCGGCGCCGACACCGTCGCGGCACTCGCCGGCGGCGGTCGCGAGATCGGCACCGCCGCCGGCAGCGGCATCGGCGCGGGCTCCGCGCTGGTCGCGACCGGGCACGCGGCGCTCACGGCGCTGACCGCGGCCGGGCTGGTCCAGGACGAGCGAGGCCTCAACGTCATCGGCGGCAGCGGGTTCAACGCCGCCCTCAAGCGCACCCTCGGAGGCACGGCGTGACCGGCGTGAACCCCAGCTCCAGCTTCCACACGGTTGCCTACCAGGAACTGCTGGTGGCGAAGCTGCTCGGCCTGCCCGCGGGGGAGAAGCGCGAGACCAAGCAGCTGGTGGTGCGCGAGCGCGAACTGCGCTACCGGCTGTCCACCCACGCGCACCCGTACGTCGGCGCGCTCACCCGGCGGCTGCTCGACGGCGGCGTGCCCGGCCTGCAGGCCGCGGACACCGAGTACGTGCCGGGCGAGGTGCTCCCATACAGCACCGAGGTCGCCGTCGCGGACGCGGCGCCGACGACGCTGCCGGTGGCGACCCGGGTCGAGCTGGCCACGGACACGACCGCGCGGTTGCCCGGCGGCGGGTCGATCACCCTGGTCGAGGGCCTCGGCGTGTCGGTGGCCGGGTCGGTGCCCGCGACGTTGGTGCACGGCGCACGGCTGACCCTGGCGTACGGCCTGCCCGGACACGAGCCGGGCGAGCCGGCGTTCGCGCTGGACGAGGACGTCACCGGCGAGATGTCCCGCGACGCCGAGCTCACCGTGCCGTTCGTGACAGCGGTCCGGCTGCTCGACGGCGGCGTCGCCGAGCTACCGGCCGGCACGTCGGTGCTGCTGCGCGCCGGCACGCCGCTGGCCGTCCGCGCCGGCACAGAGGTCACGCTGCTGGCCACCCGGCCACTGCCGGTGTACTACAGCGACCTCACCTCGCCGACCGCCTACGACCCGTCAGCGCTGGTCCGCGCCCCGCGCCCGGTGTCCGAACTGGACTTCGGCTACAGCGGCGCGTACTCGGACTACAACTGGGAGCTGTTCTTCCACATCCCGCTGCTCATCGCGCAGCACCTGACCCGCAGCGGGCACTACCGCGACGCGCAACGCTGGCTGCACGTCATCTACGACCCGACCGACGCCTCCGAAGCGCCGGCCCCGGCCCGGTTCTGGCACGTACGGCCGTTCCAGGAGACCGACGTCCGGCGGATCAGCGACATCATGGTGAACCTGGCCACCGGGCTCGACCCGGAGCTGCGCGAAGAGACGATCCTCAGCATCCAGGCCTGGCGGCAGGCGCCGTTCCGGCCGCATGTGGTGGCCCGCTACCGGCCGCAGGCGTACATGATCAAGACGATCACCGCGTACCTGGACAACCTGATCGCCTGGGGCGACTCGCTGTTCCGCCGCGACACCGGCGAGGCCATCGACGAGGCGATGATGGTCTACGTGCTGGCGGCGAACATCCTCGGCCCGAAACCGCAGCCGGTGCCGAACAAGGGCACCGTGCGCCGGCAGACCTACGCGAGCCTGCGCGGCGACCTCGACCGGTTCGGCAACGCGATGCGCGAGTTCGAGTCGGCGATCGCGTTCGACTCCACGCCGTTCCCGTCCGACCCGGCGGCGAGCGCGGCCGCCGAGGACCGGCTCGCCTCGGTGCGCAGCCTTGGCAAGGCGCTGTACTTCTGCGTGCCGCGCAACGACAAGCTCCTCGGCTATTGGGACACCGTGGCGGACCGGCTGTTCAAGATCCGCAACAGCCTGAACCTGCAGGGAGTGTTCCGCAGGCTCGCGTTGTTCGAGCCGCCGATCGACCCGGCGCTGCTGGCCAGGGCGGCCGCCGCCGGGCTGGACGTCGGCGCAATCGTCAACGGGCTGAACCAGCCGCTGCCGTTGGTGCGCTTCGCCTTCCTGGTGCAGAAGGCGGCCGAGTTGACCGGTGAGGTGAAGGCGCTCGGCGCGAACCTGTTGTCCGCGTTGGAGAAGCAGGACGGTGAGGCACTGCAGGTGCTGCGCGCCCGGCACGAGCTCGCCATGATGCGCGCGGTCGAGCAGGTGAAGTACGGCCAGCACCAGGAGGCGATCCGTAACCGCGAGGGCGTGGAGAAGTCGCTCACCAAGGCGGTGCAGACCTACGTGTACCACCAGCGCCTGTTGGGTGTGCGCGAGTCGGACATCACGCTGCCGGACCTCGCCGCGGGCGACTTCGCCTTCGACGGCACCGGCATCGCCAAGCTGGCGTTCACGTCCGCCGAACCCGAGCTGCCGACGCGACCGGTGCCGGTGGACATCGCCGGCGGTGGGTCCGGCACCACCGGCGACGCCACCCTCGGCCTGCTCGGCGCCGGCGACATCACCGGCGGCAAGCTGATGAACAGCTTCGAGAAGACCGAGCTGAACAACCTCGAGGTCGCGGAGGGTCTGCACGACGTGGCGCAGCTGCTCGCGCTGATCGGAAAGGGGATGATCGTCATCCCGGAGTTCGGCGTGAAGTTCCACTTCTGGGGCCTCGGCGGCGACTTCACCTTCGGCGGCAAGCAGATGGCCGAACAGGCCAAGCTCGGCGCGGACCAGGTCAGCCTGATCGCC
>DASXRB010000723.1:0-2419 GCA_036506875.1 Kribbellaceae bacterium
GACCCCGGCCCAGCCGTCGCTGCCGCAGGCGCCCTCGCTCCCGCAGGCCCCGGTGCTGGCGCCGTCGCAGCCGTCGCAGCCGGTGTGGCCGAGCGCCCCGAGCCGGCCGTCGTGGGCCGCGGAGTACGACGACTCCCGGACCTCCCCGCTCGGCACCTCGTCGTCCGGTGACCTGCTCGGCTCGTCCGCGCCGATCCCGACGCCGCCGACCCCGCCGCTCACCCTGGTCCCGTCGTTGCCGTCGGTCCCGGCCACGGACGAGCGCCCGCCGGCCCGTCGCGCGCTGCGTCCCGAGCAGCCGGAGCGGCCGCCGAGCCAGCCGGGTCACCAGTACCGGCACCCGGCCCCGACCGCCGCCCGTCCGCAGGACCCGCGTCCGCAGGGCGGCGCCCCGGCCGCGGCCGGCGCGTCGTACCAGGCCGGTCAGGCGCCCGCGACCCGCGGCACCCGGTTCCGCAGCACGGAGCCGGACGCGCCGTCGCAGGCGCCGGAGCCGGAGCAGGGTGGCCCCCGCCACCCGCGCCGCCGCTGGTCGGTCTGAGGTTTCGTCAGGGCAGGAGCAGGCACAGGTCGCCGAACTCGTGCCACAGGTAGCGGCGTTCCAGTGCGGCGTCGTACGCCCGCTGCACCAGGGCCGGTCCCGCGACCGCCTCGAGCAGCAGCAGGTGTGACGCGTTCGGCGCGTGCATGCCGGTGACCAGGCCGTCCACGACGTAGGCCGGCCGGTCCGGCCCCAGCACGAGCTCGGTCCAGCCGCCGGCCGCCGCGATCGACCCGTCGGGCCGGGCGGCGGTTTCCAGCGCCCGTACGACGGTGGTGCCGACGGCGACGACCCGGTGCCCGCGGGCCTTCGTCCACGCGACCAGCTCGGCGGTCGCGGCCGGCACGTCGTACCGCTCCGCCGCCGGCGGCTCGTGGCTCTCCAGCGACGACACCCCGGTGTGCAACGTGATCGGCGCGAAGAGCACACCCTCCGCGACCAGCTTCGTCACCAGGTCGGCGCTGAACGGCCGGCCGGCGCTGGGCATCTCGGCGCTGCCGGGCTCGGTCGCGAAGACGGTCTGGTACGACGCCAGCGGCCACCGCCGTTTCACGTACGAGTAGGCGATCGGCCGGCCGTTCCGCTGCAGGAACGCGGTCACCCCGTCCGGTACGACGACCCGCGCCCGCCACAACCGCGTGGCGCCCGGGGTGTAGGGCGCGGTGAGGACGACCACGGCGCCGGCGAGCACCACCCGGTCACCGGCCGCGCCGTCCAGAACCGGCCGGGCCGCGTCGGGTGCGCTGCGCAGCTCGACGACCCACTCCTCGTCCCGGGTCTGGCCGTCGCGCGGCTGCTCCTCACCGGGCTCGCCGTCGAGAGCCGCGGAGAAGTGCACGACGACCGGCTCGACGCCGTGCGCGCGGATCCGGGTGCCGTCGACGGCGGCGGGGAGCGTGCCGGAGGTGTTGACCACGAGCAGGTCACCCGGTCGCAGGAAGCGGCCGATCTCGTCGAACCTGGCGTGCTCGATGCCGGTCTGGCCGCCGGCCACCAGCAGCCGGACCTGGTCCCGGCCGGAGCCGCGCGCCTCCGGCGGCTCCGCCGCGTTCAGCTCGTCGGGCAGCTCGAACCGGGTCCGCGGTTCCGCGATCACGCGCCCACCTCCGCGTTCTTCGTTGCCTGGCCGGCGAGGTCGGCGGCGCGGTAGCGGCCGCTGGGCGGGCGGGTGTCGATCAGCCGCAGGAAGGCCGGTACGACGGTGACCGGCTCGGGCCGGTCTGAGATGTCCTCACCGGGAAACGCGGCCTGGTGCATCGCGGTCCGCAGGTCGCCCGGGTCGACGGCGTACACGGCGAGGTCCGGGTGCTCGGCGGCGAGCACCCGTGTGGCGTGGTCGAGCGCCGCCTTGGCGGAACCGTAACCGCCCCAGCCCTCGTACGCCTCGACCGCCGCGTCGGAGCTGATGTCGATCACGATGCCGCGCGCCGCGATCAGCGCCGGCAGCAGCCGCTGCACGACCGCGATCGGTGCGATCACGTCCACCTCGTACACCCGCCGCAGCTCGTCCAGGGGATAGGCGGCGAGTGGCGGCTGCGGGCTCGGCCCGAGGTGGCTCGCGTTGTTCACCAGCAGATCCAGCCGCTCGCCCACCGCGGCGGCCAGCTCCTCGCGGTGCCCCGCATCCGTCACGTCACCCGCTATCGCGACCACGTCGCCGCCGCCGATCCGGAGCAGCTCGGCCGCCGCCTCCAGCAGTCCGGCCCGCCGCCCGTCGATCACCACCCGCCAGCCGCGGTCCAGCAGTCCACGCGCAAGAGCAAGTCCGAGCCCGGCGGAACCGCCGGTCACCACGGCCACAGGCTTGTCGGAGTTCGTCATGCCCCAAGGCTCACACCTAAAGTGCACTTGAACTCAAGCCCGACGCCTCGCGGCGGG
>DASXRB010000724.1:0-2994 GCA_036506875.1 Kribbellaceae bacterium
CTCGCTCAGACCGCGGCGAGCACCGGGCTTGACGGTGGCTGCCGGGGCAGCGCGGCCAGCAGCGCCTGCCGCGCGGCGGCCAGCCCGGTCTGCGAGGCGGTGTAGACGCAGACCCCGGCGAGGAACGCCGGGAACGACCGCGCGACCAGCAGCCCGACGGCCCAGCCGATCGTCAGCGCGGCGCCGACCTGGCCGGCGGTCAGCCCCACCACCCGGGTGAAGTACAGCGCCGGCGTCACCAGGAACACGCCGTCGCCGAGTGAGCTCGCCAGCTGCGCGGCGGCCAGCGTCCGCCCCGGCCGGCGCCCTCCCGCGGCCTCGATACGCGCTGCCCGAGATCTCGGGCAGGTCGCATCGGTGCTGGTCAGAGGCAGTTCGGTGTGGGTCTCCTGGCTGCTCAAGGGGTTGACGGTATGGGATCGCATTGGCCTGTCGTAAGAACCAATCGATGCGGCGATGTTTGGGCCAATGTAGGGTGCGTCACGTGGACGTGCAGGTGAACCTGGCGGGGCGCGGGGACCTGGCCGCGCGGATCTACCGGCAGTTGCTGGACGCGATCCTGGACGGCCGGCTGCGGGCGGGGGAGCGGCTGCCGCCGACGCGCGACCTGGCCCGGCAGCTGGAGGTGTCGAGGAACACGGTGGCGACGGCGTACGACCGGCTGACCGCCGAGGGGTTCCTGGTCGGCAAGGTCGGGGCGGGGACGTTCGTGAGCGGCGAGCCGCTGACCCGGCTGCGCGGGCGGTCCGCGCCGGCCGGTGAGGTGCGGCCTCGGTCGCTGTGGCAGTCGTTGCCCCCGGCAAGCGAGCGCGGCGCCCGGCGGCCGCCGTACGACTTCGGGGTCGGGCTGCCGGACCCGGCGCTGTTCCCGCTGGAGACCTGGCGGCGGCTGGTGAACCGGGAGCTGCGCGCGTCCGCGATCCGGGTCTCGTCGTACGCGGGGCCCGGCGGGCACCCGGCGCTGCGCGAGGCGATCGCGCGGTACATCGGGGTGTCGCGGTCGGTACGCACCGGCGCGGACGACGTGATCGTCACGAACGGCGCGCAGCAGGCGCTGGACCTGATCGCCCGGGTGCTGGTCGAGCCGGGCGGGTGCGTCGCGGTGGAGGAGCCCGGGTACCCGCCGGCGCGGTCGCTGTTCGCCTCGCACGGGGCACGGGTGGCCGGGGTGCCGGTGGACGGCGAGGGGCTGGTGGTGGACGCGCTGCCGGACGACGCCGCGGTGGTCTACGTGACGCCGTCGCACCAGTTCCCGCTCGGCACGCCGATGTCGCTGGCCCGTCGTACCGCGTTGCTGGCGTGGGCGGAGCGGCGCGGTGCGGTGGTGGTGGAGGACGACTACGACAGCGAGTTCCGGTACTCGGACCGGCCGCTGGAGCCGCTGCAGTCGCTGGACGGTGGCGGGCGGGTGGTCTACGTGGGCACGTTCTCCAAGACGCTGCTGCCGATGCTGCGGATCGGGTTCGTGATCGCGCCGGCGTCGCTGCAACCGGCGCTGCGGGTCGCGAAGCAGCTCACCGACTGGCACGGGGACCAGACCGCGCAGGCCGCGCTGGCGCGGCTGATCGACGAGGGGCTGCTGGCGCGGCACATCCGCAAGGCCGGCCGGGAGTACGGCGCGCGGCGGGCGCTGATCGTGTCGTCGCTCGCGGGTGAGCTGGGGGAGTACCTGACGTTGGTGCCGTCGGCCGCGGGACTGCACGTCGCGGTGCGGTCCGACGGCGTGGACGCGGAGGTGGCCGCCCGGGGCGCCGCGGGCGCGGGGGTCGCGGTCGAGACGCTGGACCGGTACTGCGCGCGGTCGCCGGGGGAGAACGGGTTCGTGCTCGGCTACGGGCTCATCCCGCCGGACCGGATCGAGGCCGGGCTTCGCCTGCTCGGGAAGGCCTTGCGCGAGGCGGCCTGAGGGGCGCCTGTGGAAAACTCCGGCGGCCCGGACGGCGATGTCGACAACCTATGGGGCATGACTTTCCATCCCGTGCCGGACGAACTGAAGCTCCGGCCACTCACCGACCAGATCCTGATCCGCGACATCCTCGACCTGTGCGTCGACGAACGCATCCGTGACCGTGGCGGGCTGTGCCTGCTGCTGTGCGACGCGCAGTACCGGCTGGTGGAGCCGGTGCGGTACGACGAGGTGCCCGACGACTGCACCGAGGAGGACATCGACCGCATCCTCGGCCGGTTCGTACCGCTGCTGCGCGAGATCGTGCCCGACGTGACCCTGATGCTCGCGGTCGCGCGTCCGGGTGCGCCGGTGCCCGACGACCTCGACCTGGCCTGGCGCGCGGTCGCCGAGCGCGTCTGCGCGCAGACCGGGATCGAGCTGCTGGACGTCTGGCTGGTGACGCCAGGCGGGTCGTGCCCGGTCGAGGCCGAGGCCGCGGTCACCTGACGGTCCGGCCGGCCGGAGCCCGCGACGAGTGCGCGGGCCCCGGCCGGGTCGGGTTCAGCTCACCGTGAAGCTGCGAGTGGGACTGACCGCCAGCAGGTGGCCGACCAGGTCACCCGCTGGACGTACGACCAGCGCGGCCTGGTGCTCTCGGAGACCACGCCACGCGGCAACACGACCGCGACGGCCGACCCGGCCTACACGACGAACTACACCTACGACGAACTCGGCCGCGTGGTGAAGTGCGACCCCAAGTGCCAGGCAGCACGCAAGCACCAGCAAGACCTCCAGCGCACCCAACGCAGCCACGACCAGATCCAGCAGCAGGTCACCAGCACATCCGTACCCACATCAGCAAAACCACAATGCGCCGCTGGCAACCCCGCATGCGGCGACAACCCCGGCCGCCCATCTCCCGTCATCGCCACGAGCCGCGACTATGGCGACAACGGAGACACGAGCAGCGTCCGCACCAAAGCCATCCAGTCCAACGGCTCGGTCGGAACCAATGTCAGCCCTCTCGACAACGCGTGCGCTCTCATCTGCATGGGCATCGGCACGGGTCTCCCAACGTGGTGCAGATGCACCGGGGGCGGCGGCGA
>DASXRB010000725.1:0-3187 GCA_036506875.1 Kribbellaceae bacterium
GGTGACGATCCGGTCGTCGTCCGGCGCGGTCGTGCGGCAGCTGGGGTGCGCGACCGTGACCGGCAGCGCGCGGGTGTCGTGGGACGGGAAGCTGAGCACGGGGCGGCCGGCATCGAAGGGCACGTACTCGTGGACGCTGACGGGTTCGGACAGCGACGGTGCGCTGCGCTGGTGGAGCGGCGTCACCAAGCCGATCAGCGGGACAGTTACCGTGGCCTGAGCCGACCGGTCGTTGTCAAGGTCAACTTCCGGGCCGCCCGCGGCGTCAGAGACATGACGAACAGAGCGACCTCGGGAGGACCGGGTGCGGACTCTTCCACCACGCGGGCGGGCCGGGGCGGTGCCACGGCGTGACCGCGTGGTGCGCCTCGGTGCCGCGGTCCTGCTCGCGTGCGTCGCCGCGGTCGGCTGCGATCTCGCGGCGCCGCCGGTCCGCGACGGCAGGACGCCGGCCACCCCACCCGCCACCGCACCCGCCACCGCACCCGCCACCGCGCGCCCGGGCGGGCCGGACCGGCTGACCGTTGTGGCGACGGGGGACGTGCTGCTGCACGAGCGGCTGTGGGTGACGGCCCGGCGTGACGGGCACGGGAAGCTCGACTTCGGGCCGCTGCTGGCCGGGGTGAAACCACTGGTCTCGTCGGCCGACCTCGCGATCTGCCACCTGGAGACGCCGCTGGCGCCGGCGGGCGGGCCGTACCGCGGGTACCCGCTGTTCGCGGCGCCGCCGCAGATCGCGACCGCGCTGAAGCAGACCGGGTACGACGCCTGCAGCACGGCCAGCAACCACAGCTTCGACGGCGGTGCCGCCGGGGTCGACCGGACCCTGGACACTCTCGACGCGGCCGGGCTGCGGCACGCCGGCACCGCGCGGTCCGCGGCCGAGGCGGGGCCGGCGATGGTGGACGTGCGCGGCGTGAAGGTCGCGCTGCTGAGCTACACGTACGGCTTCAACGGACTGCCGTACCCGCGCGGCGAGACCTGGCGCGCGAACCTGCTGTCGGAGGACCGGGTGCATGCCGACGCCCGCCGGGCCCGGGCCGCCGGGGCCGCGATCGTGGTCGTGATCTGCCACTGGGGTGACGAGTACTCCTCCCGTCCCAGCGCCCTGCAGTTGCGGCTCGCCCCGCGGTTCGTTGCGGACAGCAACATCGACCTGGTGGTCGGGCACCACGCCCACGTGGTCGCGCCGATGGAGAAGATCGGCGGCAAGTGGGTCGCGTACGGTCTGGGCAACCTGGTCGCCGCCCACCGCGAGCCGGCGTCGCGCAAGTCCGAGGGCCTGCTCGCGCGGTTCACCTTCACCCGCGGCGCCGACGGCCGCTGGACCACCTCGAAGGCCGAGTACGCCCCGTTGCTGGTGACCGACGTGCTGCCGATGCGTGTCCTCGACGTACCACGCGAGCTCGCCCACCCCGGCCACGGACCCGCGTCACCGGACCGCCTCCGCTTGGCCCTGCGCCGGACCGAGGAGACCGTCACCAGCCGCGGTGCCGCCCACGACGGCGCGGCCCCGATCACCGGCTGACGCACCATCTTCGTGAGCCGCTTGACGTTCCCGCGTCGCGGATCGACGTCATTTCGCTCATGAGGAAACCGGTGGCGGCCGGTCGGTGGTACCCGTACGGTCGCGGTATGGCGATCTTCTTCATGATGGTGCGTCGTGTCCGGGCAGTGGTCCGGACCTGGGGCGGCGCGACGCGCGCGGGGATGGCATCGGCTCGATGAGCGCTGGGCCGCGCGGGTCGTCGAGGCCGCGTGCGTTCGCCCCGGGGAACTCGTCCTCGACCTCGGCGCCGGGACTGGTGCGCTGACCGCGCCACTGGTCGCGGCCGGCGCGCGGGTCCTGGCCGTTGAGCTGCACCCCGGCCGGGCGCAGCGCCTGCGCCGCCGTTTCGCGGACGACGCGGTGACGGTGATTGAGACCGATCTGGCGGACCTGCGGCTGCCGCCGCGGCCGTTCCGGGTCGTCGCCAACCCGCCGTTCGGGATCACGTCGGCGATACTGCGACAGCTGCTGTCCGCGCGCTCGCGGATGACGGCCGCCGACCTCGTGCTTCAACGCGCCGTCGCGAACCGCTATGCCTCCGGCGCCGCGCCCGGCGCCGGCCGCTGGTTGCGGCGGTACGACGCCGAGCTCGGGCTGCGCGTGCCGCGGGCCGCCTTCGGGCCGCCGCCGCGAGTGGACGCCGCCGTCCTGCGGCTGCGTGCACCCTCCAAGTACGGCAGCCGGACTTCGTGATGGCGGTGGCCGCAGCTCACAGCGTAGGGGGCTTGCCGGTGGCAGGCGCATCTCGACGGCTATATGAGCCGGATCGCGGGAGATTCGCGCGGTAGGAACCACGGCGCCGCGCTCGCGACTTCGTAGCCGGGTCGTTGTCGGGTGTCGGGCGATCGACGGCGATCGAGCGCGGAAAGCCGCGACGAACCATGCGCTCACCACACTCTGTTCGCGATGGTGTTCGACGAATCGGGGAAGGCGGGGGAGACCAGTTACGCCGGCGGTCACGGGGCCTGGTGGTGGTTTGACAGTGACCCTTTCGCTGTGCGAACTCCTTTGGTTTCTCGGTGACATCGACGACAAACAAGTCGACCACTCGCAAGCAAGCGATCTTCGCTGGTCGACAGGGAGTGCGCCACTGGATCTTTGGTTACCATTCGATCGATGACTACATGAAGGTGTTCTACAGTTACTAAGCAAAGCCAAGGAGCCTGGTGAACAAGCGCAGTCAAGTCGCTGTCGTGCTCGTGGCGGCAGCAATTGCCACCCTCGGTTGGTGGACCTGGATTGGTCGGAATATGCCAGCTGACGAGGGCACTGCTCTCGCTTCCGGTGGGACATCGTTCCACTACGGTCTCATTGGTATCCGCCAAGGCGACGAGGTGTATTGGCTGTCACCAGCTCCGATTAACAAGAGCGACGAGGAGATTACGCTTCTTGCCGCGTCACCCGACGTGGTGGGCCCGGGCGTCGAGTTCATCGACGCCCGGGTCTACCGCCGTGCGGACTTCCCGAATGAAGCGCCGCCGATCGCATGGGGAGGTAAGTATTCGCCCGACGGCGCCAGTCCGGCACGCGTGAAGTCTGTACAACTCGGTGGTCAAAATCTGGCAGCTGGCGCCACGATGGATGACGTCATCATGTTGCACCTGCGCATGACCACAAATCAGCTGCCGGCCGTCGTGA
>DASXRB010000726.1:0-18498 GCA_036506875.1 Kribbellaceae bacterium
GACGGCACGATCGCCGCGCAGAAGGTGCTGTCGACCGTCTACCGGCTGCAGCACGAGCGGCGGCAGAAGTTCGGCGCCGGCCAGGTCATCGACATCCTGCTCGGCAAGACCACGCCGAAGGTCACCCAGTTCCGGCACGACCAGCTCAGCGTCTTCGGGGTCGGCAGCGACCTGCGCGACACCGAGTGGCGTGGTGTCATCCGCCAGCTACTGGCGCTGCGGCTGCTCGCCGTCGAGGGAGAGTACGGCGCACTGGTGCTCACCGAGGACAGCGCGGAGGTGCTCGGCCGGCGCCGCGAGGTACCGATGCGGCGCGAGCCGGAACGTCGTACCAGACCCTCGAAAGCGCGCAAGGCGACGCCGGCCGCGGACCTGTCCCCCGAGGCCGCCGCGACCTTCGAGGAACTGCGGGCGTGGCGGGCGGGTGCCGCCAAGGAGCAGGGCGTGCCGGCGTACGTGATCTTCCACGACGCGACGCTGCGGCAGATCGCGACCGAGCGGCCCGGCACGCTCGCCGCGCTCGGCAAGGTCAGCGGCGTCGGCGAGAACAAGCTGGCCAGGTACGGCGATGCCGTGCTGGCCGTGCTCGCTCCCGCCGACGCCTCGACCCCCAGCGGCGAGCCGGACGGTCCTCCGGACCTGTTCGGTCCGGAGGATTCCGGCGATCCTTACGGCCCGGACCTACCGGACCCGTACGACGACTAGTTGGCGACGACGCGGAGCTCGAACTCGCCCGTGCCGGTGCCGGTCACGCGTGACGTGAAGCCGACCGCGCGCAGGGCCGCCAAGTCCTCGTCGTCCGCCTCACCCGGCGGCATCAGCGCCCGGACGCCGGCCATGTCGACGTAGCCGATCATCGTCGAGCCCTTCGGGTCCGGCACCGCGATCTTGAACGTGTCGGTGCCGCCGAGGTCACCGCCCTTGAGCACCCGGTCGGCGTACTCCTTGCCGGTGGCAACGACCAGGGTGTCGCCGTTCTTCGCGGTGGCGAGCTTCGGGTCGACTCCGGTCTCCTTGCTGATCACGTCGGTCAGCTTCCGCACCAGCGCCTCAGCCTTGGCCGGGTCGGTCTTCACCTTCGCGGCCAGCTTCGGCAGCCCGTCGGCGGGCTTCTCCTTGTCGACGGCCAGCACGAAGTTCTCGCCCAGCAGCGTCTTCAGGTCGTCGGGGAGCGCGAAGCCGTACCGGTCCGCGAAGTCCTGCACCTCGCCCTGGAGGTCGACACCGCCGCCGCTGGACTGCTGCAGCTGCTTCCACACGTTGTCGACGTACTTCTGGCCGTCGGAGATCGCCAGCGCGGCCGCGGTCGTGGCGGGCAGCGAGGTGACGACCTCCTCGGCCTTCGCCGCGCCCGGTTCGATCACCGGCCCGTCCGAGCGGACCATGGCCCTGAGCTCGACGTACTGCGCGTTGAACCGCAGCGCCGCGGCCAGGCTCCCGTTCGGGATCTGGTCGCGTTCCTTGTCGCTCACCCGGCCGCTGACGCCCGCGATGCCCTGGAAGTCGAACCACGCGGACGCGAAGCCCTGCTCACCGAGCTTCGCCATGTCCTTGTCGAAGGCCGGGTTCTCCGACAGCGGGTCGGCCTTGGCGTCGGCGACCGCTTTGTCGGCGAGGCTCTGGTTCTCGGCGATCACGGCGTAGGAGTCGGCGAACGCGACACCGGGCTTGTCCTTGTCGTGCGCGAACAGCTTGTCGAGACCGGTCTTCGCCTTGTCCTTGTCCTTCACCTGGACCGCGACCACGACGTCCGGCTCCGTGTCGTCCTTGCCCGCGTTCGGCAGCACGGCGGCGCCCGCCCGGTCACCCAGCCACGGCTTCACGTCCCGGGCGTAGTCGACGTCGGCCAGGTCCTCGCCCGCCTGGTCCTTGATCAGGCCGAACAGCTTCTCGCGCAGGTCGTCGGAGTCACCGGTGAGGTTCAGCTTCTCGCGCACCGACGGGAACTTCATCATGAACCGGATCGCGGCGACCTTCTGCCCCGCGGACGGGTCGAGGTCGATCCGGACGTACCCGACCGCCGAGGCCGGCAGCACCGACGCCGGCTGCGCCCCACCGCCGGACAGCCGGCTGTACGCGAACGCGCCACCCGCGCCGATCACCAGCAGCATCGCGAGTACGGCGAGCAGCGGGACCAGCTTGCCGCGCTTCTTCGGCGGCTCCGGCGCGAACTGCTGCGTGTGCCCGAACGGCCCGTACGGCGGCTGGCCGTGGGGCTGCCCGTACGACGCCGGCCCGCCGTCGTACGGCGCCTGTCCCTGCGGCGGCTGCCCGTACTGTCCCGGCGGCCCGTACGGCCCGGACTGTCCGTACTGACCCGGCCGCACGTGCGGCCCCGGCTGCCCCTGCGGCCGGCCCTGGCCCGGAGCGCCGGGCTGGCCGTACGGCCCGGCCTGCGGTCGCTCGTACCCGCCCTGCTGCGGCCCCGGGTACCCGCCCTGCTGCGGTCGTTCGTACGGGTTCGGCTGCTGCCGCTGGTACGGGTTGTCCTGGCCGGGGCCGTACGGATTCCCCTGCTGCGGGCCGGGCCCCGGACCCGGGTTGCCGCCGGACGGCGGGTAGTTGTTGTCGGTCATCGAACCCCCTTGGTCGGTGCGGCGCCGGACCGGTGTCGATCCCCCGCCTGCGTTCAGGGCGACTGATCGGACGTGCCCTGGCGATATCTGGTTGCGTAACTACTCGGCGTTCATCGCGTCCTACTCAACGGTCGGAGCGGAACCAGCCGACGAACCGGACCCGCCGGGACCCGCGATCCCCGAACGCGGCTGCCCCGGCCGCGGCTGTCCCGCCGGGAACGGGTATCCCGCGGGCGGGTGGGCGGCGTCGTACCCGGCGGGCGGCATCAGCGGTGCCTCGGACCGCTGCCGGGCGGCCTGCTCGATGGTGACGTGCTCCTGGCGCCAGCTCAGTGCGGCGATGATCGCGACGGCGAGCGCGGCGCCGAGCGGCCAGGACGCCAGCGCGCTCCAGCCGTGCAGCTCCAGTGGCGCCGCCACCAGGTCACCGGGCCTGGCCGCCGCCAGCCGCGGGTCGAGCGCGTCATGCCCGAGCAGCATCCCGAGCCCCCAGGTGACACCGGCGCCGGCGGCCGCGCCGAGCACGACGACCGCGACCGCGATCGGCCCACTGTCCCGCAGCCACCAGAACAGCGCCGCGGCGAGCACCAGCGCGGTCACGAACCCGATCGCGGTGAACAGCCCGTCAGGCCCGAACACCCGGGTCATCTCCTCCTCGTTCATCGAGCCGCCGGACGCGTCCACGACGTAGTGCGCGAGCGGCGCCCAGTGCTGCCACGCCCACCCCGCGACCACCCCGGCCAGCACGAACACCGTGAGCGACACCGCGACCGCGCGCGCCCAGGACCTGCCCGCGGCAGCCGGTGGCGGCGCGGGCACGGGCGGCGGATAGGTCACACCCACAGTCTGACTCATCCGCACAGTGTCCCCGATCATGCGGTTCAGCACACGTGCCGGCGGTCAGCCGGCCAGGCAGGACGGCCCGAGCAGCGCCTTCAGGTCGGCCATCAGCGCGGGCGTCGGGGTGACCCGCAGCCGGTCGTCGAGGCGCATCACCTTGGTGGTCTCGGTGCCCTGCAGCCGCAGCCGGACCTCGGTCATCCCCGGGTGCGTGCGCAGCACCTCCTTCAGCTGCTGCACGGTCGGCGGGGTGCACCGGTGCACCGGCATCGAGATCACCACCGGGCCGCTCGGCCCCTCGGTCAGGTCCGGCACGATCACCTCGGAGCCACTCAGCTCCAGCCGGTCCTCGCGGCGCCGGACCCGGCCCTTGATCAGCACGATCGCGTCGTTGCTGAGCAGGTGCGCGGACAGCTGGTACGCCGAGGAGAACATCATCACCTCGACCGAACCCTCGAGGTCCTCCACCGTGACGATCGCGTAGATATCGCCACGCTTGTTCACCTTGCGCTGCACCTGGGTGACGAGGCCGCCGATGGTGACCTGGCTGCCGTCCGGCCGGTCATCGTCAGCCAGCAGCTGGCCGATCGTGCAGTCCGCGCCGGTGGCCAGCACGTGCTCGACGCCGAACAGCGGGTGGTCCGACACGTACAGCCCCAGCATGTCGCGCTCGTGCGCCAGCTTGGTCTGCTTGTCCCACTCGGTCAGGTCCGGCACCACCACGGTCAGGCGTGATACCGCGTCACCGCCGTCCGTGCCGTCGGCCTCGCCCATGCTGAACAGGTCGAACTGGCCGTGCGCCTCGTTCCGCTTGAGGTCGATCGCCTCGTCGACGGCCTGGTCGTGCACCGCGACCACCGCGCGCCGGGCGTGCCCGAGCGAGTCGAACGCGCCGGCCTTGGCCAGCGACTCGATCACCCGCTTGTTGCAGACCTGCTCCGGCACCTTGTCGATGAAGTCGGTGAAGTTGGTGTAGCGGCCCTTCTCCTCGCGCGCCGCGACGACCCCGGCGACCACGTTGTTGCCGACGTTGCGGATCGCGGACAGTCCGAACCGGATGTCGTCGCCGATCGGGGTGAAGTTCGCGTCGGACTCGTTCACGTCCGGCGGCAGCACCTTGATGCCCATCCGGCGGCACTCGTTGAGGTAGACGGCCATCTTGTCCTTGTCGTCCTTCACCGACGTCAGGACCGCGGCCATGTACTCGGCCGGGAAGTTCGCCTTCAGGTACGCCGTCCAGTAGGAGACCAGCCCGTACGCCGCCGAGTGCGCCTTGTTGAACGCGTAGTCGGAGAACGGGACCAGCACGTCCCACAGCGCCTTGATCGACGCCTCGGAGAACCCGTTCGCCTTCATCCCCTCGGAGAAGCCGACGTACTCCGCGTCCAGCACCTCGCGCTTCTTCTTGCCCATCGCGCGCCGCAGCAGGTCCGCCTTGCCCAGCGTGTACCCGGCGAGCTGCTGGGCGATCGCCATCACCTGCTCCTGGTAGACGATCAGCCCGTACGTCGTACCGAGGATCGGCTCCAGCGCCTGCGCGAGCTCCGGGTGCAGGTAGGTGACCTCCTGCTGGCCGTTCTTGCGCAGCGCGTAGTTCGTGTGGGAGTTCGCGCCCATCGGGCCCGGCCGGTACAGCGCGCCGACCGCGGAGATGTCCTCGAAGTTGTCCGGGCGCATCAGTCGCAGCAGCGCCCGCATCGGGCCGCCGTCGAACTGGAACACGCCGAGCGTGTCGCCGCGCGCGAGCAGGTCGTACGTCGGCTTGTCGTCGAGGGTCTTGGCCAGCTCGTCGAGGTCGAGCGTGATGCCGCGGCTGGCCTCCACGTTGCGGACCGCGTCGTCCATGATCGTCAGGTTCCGCAGGCCCAGGAAGTCCATCTTGACCAGGCCGAGCGACTCGCAGCTCGGGTAGTCGAACTGGGTGATGATCTGGCCGTCCTGCTCGCGGCGCATGATCGGGACCAGGTCCAGCAGCGGCTCGCTGGACATGATCACGCCGGCCGCGTGCACGCCCCACTGGCGCTTCAGGTTCTCCAGCCCGCGGGCGGTGTCGACGATCTTGCGGACATCGGTGTCGGACTCGTACAGCTGCCGGAACTCGGTCGCCTCGGAGTACCGCTTGTGCTCGGGGTCGAAGATCCCGGACAGCGGGATGTCCTTGCCCATCACCGACGGCGGCATCGCCTTGGTGATCCGGTCCCCCATCGCGAATGGGTAGTCCAGCACCCGGCCGGCGTCCTTGATCGCCTGCTTGGCCTTGATCGTGCCGTACGTCGCGATCATCGCGACCCGGTCGTCGCCGTACTTCTCGGTGACGTACCGGATCACCTCGGGGCGCCGGCGGTCGTCGAAGTCGATGTCGAAGTCGGGCATCGACATGCGCTCCGGGTTCAGGAACCGCTCGAAGATCAGGCCGTGCTGGAGCGGGTCCAGATCGGTGATCCGCATCGCGTACGCGCACATCGAGCCCGCGCCGGACCCACGGCCGGGGCCGACCCGGATGCCGTGGGACTTGGCCCAGTTGATGAAGTCGGCGACGACCAAGAAATATCCCGCGTACGCCTTGGAGACGATGACCTCGATCTCGAACTCGGCCTGCTTGCGGACGTGGTCGGGGACACCCTCGGGGTACCGGACGTGCAGGCCGCGCTCGACCTCCTTGACGAACCAGGACTCCTCGTTCTCCCCTTCCGGGCAGGGGAAGCGCGGCATGTACCGCCCCTCGCCCTCGGTGAAGGTGACGTCACAGCGCTCCGCGATCAGCAGCGTGTTGTCGCACGCCTCGGGGAACTCCCGCCAGACGTCGCGCATCTCCGCGGGTGTCTTGAGGTAGAAGTCCTCGGCGTCGAACTTGAACCGGTTCGGGTCCGACAGGGTCGACGCGGACTGCACACACAGCAGCGCCGCGTGCGCCGCGGCGTCCTCCTTCTTCGTGTAGTGCAGGTCGTTGGTCGCCACCAGCGGCAGGTTCAGGTCCTTGGCCAGTCGCAGCAGGTCCTTCTGCACGTCGCGCTCGATGTCGAGGCCGTGGTCCATCAGCTCGCAGAAGTAGTTCTCCGCGCCGAAGATGTCGCGGAACTCCGCGGCCGCCTCCACCGCCTCGTCGTACTGGCCGAGGCGCAGCCGGGTCTGGACCTCGCCGGACGGGCAGCCGGTGGTCGCGATCAGCCCCTTGCCGTAGGTCTGCAGCAGCTCGCGGTCCATCCGGGGCTTGAAGTAGTAGCCCTCGAGGCTGGCCAGGCTCGACATCCGGAACAGGTTGTGCATGCCGCCGGTGTTCTGCGCGATCAGCGTCATGTGCGTGTACGCACCGCCGCCCGACACGTCGTCGCGGCCGCTGCTGGCGTCACCCCACTTGACCCGCCTGCGCTCCGACCGGTGCGTGTGCGGCGTGATGTAGGCCTCGACCCCGATCAGAGGTTTGACACCGTACTTCTGCGCGGTCCTCCAGAACTCGTAGGCGCCGAACACGTACCCGTGGTCGGTGGTCGCCAGGGCCGGCATGCCCATCTGCTCGGCGGTCCTGAACAGCTCGTCGATCCGGGCCGCGCCGTCCAGCATCGAGTACTCGGTGTGGACGTGGAGATGGACGAAACTGTCGGCAGACGGCATCGCGGCGACGACCCCCGGATTGGCTTCGGCGAGTGGGACTGAGTCAGCCTAGACGCCGCCTCGGACAACCCGCGCCTGGGCTCGCGGAGGTCCGCTCCGGTCGCCCGATATCCGGTCGGCCGGGGCCTCAGACGACCTCGCGGAACGCCCCGTCGACCACGATCGCCTGCCCGTCACGGAGCCCGACGTACGGCGTGCCGTCGGCGTCGTACGACGCCGACAACTTCTCCAGCAGCTCCGTCTCCGGGTGCCCGGGCGAGTTCAGGTGCGGGACGAACGCGTGGTCGAGGATGCCGAGCCCCTCCCAGGTGACCTCGGCGACCGCGGAGGCGTCGTCGCAGAGTTCCAGGCCGCGCAGGCTCGGCGCCAGCACGCACGCACCGGCGCTGTAGCCGGCGTACACGATCGCGTCCTCGCGCAGCAGCTCCGCGATCACCCGGTCGGCGCCGCTGCGGCGCAGCGCCGCGCGCAGCACGAAGACGTTCCCGCCGCGCACCCACACAGCGTCGTACGACGACAGCATCCCGCGCACCGCGGCCGGATCGTCGTACCCGCGCAGGTCCACCTCGCTCGGATCCAGCCCGAGGTCGCGCAGCCGGGCGAGCTCGGCGGCCACCTTCTCGGCCCGCACGTCCGGCGCCTCGTTGTCGATCGCGTTGCACACCACCGCGACCCGGCCGGGCGGCGGCACCATGGCGACCAGCCGCTCCGGGTGCTTGCCGAGCCGGAACGACGACAGGTAGAGCCGCATCAGTAGGCGTCCGCGAGCACGTCGAGGGCGTGCTGGAGGTCATCGGGATACGTGGAGGTGTACTCGACGTACTCCCCGCTGCCGGGGTGTGTGAAGCCGAGCCGCATCGCGTGCAGCCACTGGCGCTCCAGGCCGAGCCGCTGCGCGAGCACCGGGTCGGCGCCGTAGGTCAGGTCGCCGCAGCACGGGTGCCCGATCGCCGCCATGTGCACCCGGATCTGGTGCGTGCGCCCGGTCTCCAGGGTGATCTCCAGCAGCGTCCCGAACCGGAACGCCTCCAGCGTCTCGTAGTGCGTCACGCTCGCCCTGCCGCCCGCGACCACGCCGAACTTGTAGTCGTGGTGCGGGTGCCGGTCGATCGGCGCGTCCACGGTCCCGGTGAACGGGTCCGGGTGCCCCTGCACCAGCGCGTGGTAGATCTTCGCGACGGTGCGCTCCTTGAAGGCGCGCTTCAGCACCGAGTACGCGTACTCGGTCTTGGCGACCACCATCAGGCCGCTGGTGCCGACGTCGAGCCGGTGGACGACGCCCTGCCGCTCCGCCGCGCCGGTGGTGGCGATCCGGAACCCGGCCGCGGCCAGGTGGCCGATCACGGTCGGGCCGGTCCAGCCCGGCGACGGGTGCGCGGCGACGCCGACCGGTTTGTCGACGACCACGACCTCGTCGTCGTCGTGCACGATCCGCAGCCCCTCGACGGTCCGCGGCACCACCTCAACCGCGGTCGGCGGAGCCGGCAGCTCGACGTCCAGCAGCACGCCGGAGGTGACCCGGGCCGACTTCGCGGCGGTGACGCCGTCGACCCGGACGCCGCCGGACTCGATCAGCTCGGCGGCCTTGGTGCGGGACATGCCGAACAGCCGGGACAGCGCCGCGTCCAGCCGCTCGCCCGCCAGCCCGTCCGGCACGATCAGGGTGCGGGACTCACTCACCCTCCGCGCCACCACCCCGTTGCTCGCGGGTCCCGTCCAGGCCCACCCCGCGCAGCGTCTGCAGCACCATCAGCACCGCCGCCGTGACGATCGCGGAGTCGGCCAGGTTGAAGATCGGCCAGTGCGGCAGCTCCAGGAAGTCGACCACGTGGCCGCGAAGCGGTGCCGGTTCGCGGAAGAACCGGTCGCCGAGGTTGCCCAGCGCACCGCCGAGCAGCAGGCCGAACGCGACCGTCCAGCCCTTCGACCGCAGCCGTCGGGACAGGTGGAGCACTGCCGCCGCGACACCGACGGCCACGCAGGTCAGAACCACGGTGTAGCCGGTGCCGAGGCTGAACGCGGCACCCGGGTTCTTCACCAGGTGGAACCGCAGCAACGACCCGGCCGTGTCGACCGGCAGGCCCGGCGTCAGGTGCCGCAGCGCGACCGCCTTCGACACCTGGTCGGCGACCAGTACGAGGACGGCGACCGCCGCGAACAGCAGCGGGGTGCGCGGCCGCAGCCAGCGCGCCGCGTCCGGCGTACCGGAACCGGCCGACGTCTGGTCGGCCGGTTCCGTGGGTTCGGTGGGCTGGCTGTCGCTCAGCGGCGTTCTTCGCGTTCTTTGCATGACACGCACAGTGTCGCACGGGGGAACGCCTGCAACCGTCCCTTGCCGATGGGGTTGCCACAGCTCTCGCAGACGCCGTACGTCCCGTCGTCGATCCGGGCCAGCGCCCGCTCGGTCTGCATCAGCATGTCCCGGGCGTTGTTCGCGAGCGACATCTCGTGGTCGCGCTCGAACGTGGTGGAACCGACGTCGGCCTGGTCGTTCCCGGCGCCGTCGCCGCCGTCACGGAGCAGGCCGGCGATCTCCTCCTCGGCATCGTGGATCTCCTCGCGCAGGTGCGCGACGTCGTGCTCCAGCTCGCCGCGCAGCTCGGCGAGCTCGGCCGCGGTCCACGGCGACTCCCCCGCGCCGACGGTGAGGTTCCGTGCTGCCTTGGAGGCCGGCTTGGCCGCCGGCGTGCTGGCCGTCCGCTTCGCGGTAGCGGCACTGGCGGCGGACCTTCCCGCCGTCGCTGATTCACTGGACTTCACGGCCACCTTCTTCTCGGGTCGCTGCGATGCAGGCGTCTTGCGGGCAGTTGCGGTGCGGGCAGGCGTCTTGCGGGCGGGGGACTTCGTTGCCGTCGTCCTCTTGTTCGTCCCCGTGGTACCCGTGGTGCGGGTGGCTGTCTTCTTCGTCGCCGACGCGGCCTTCTTGACCGCGGCCGTCTTCTTGGCCGTGGTCTTCTTGGCCGTGGCCTTCTTGGTCGTGACCCGCGCAGCCGTCGCCTTGGTGGAGGTGGCTCGGGCGGCCGTGGTCTTGGTCACCGTGGACTTGGTGGCCTTCTTGGCGGTCTTGGCGACCGTCTGTGGTCGTGCGGGGGCTGCTTTCTTCGCAGCTGCTGTAGCCATGATGACTACCCCCTGCCTTCGTCGTCGACAAAGCGGACTGGTCGCCGACAGTAAGGCACCGGCGCTATCCGGTGCCAGCCGACGCGCAGACCGTGGACATACGGTAGTCCGCCGTTCAAGTGCACACGAGCCACGGCGGGTCCCGCCCGGTCCGCGAGACGCTGACCGGTCAGCCGAGCAGCGTCTCGAAGGCGGACCGGAGCTCATCGGCCGGGCCGTCGAGCTCGAGGAGCTTGTCGCGGCTGGCCGGGCCCGAGACGAGTCGCACGTGCCGCCGTCGTACCCCGAAGGCATCGGCGACCGCCGCCAGCGTCGCCTCGGTCGCCTTCCCGTCCACGGCGCGGGCCGCCACCGCGACCACGAGCGCCGGGCCGGAGCGGCCGTCGTACCGGCCGCCGACCGTGGTGCGGGAGGCGCCGGGCTTGACCCGTACCGCGATCCGCAGCGTGCTCACCCGCACAGTCTCGCAGCCATCTGTACACTCGTGAACGCGTCCGCAAGGCGATGACGGGGCCATCACCCCCGAGCTGCTGGAAGAACGGTCTCACGACTCATTAGAACCAGCGGCGGAGCGACCAGAGAGGGTGGCAGCGGTCGGGCCGCCAAGGAGGGTGGTACCGCGGTGCGCGGCTCGGGCAGCCGGCGCGTCGTCCCTTCGTCAGCACGTACGACGGACGGCAGCACCGAGCTAAGGAACACCCGATGACGTCAGCGCAGAACCGCTGGAAGCAGGTCCCGGCACAGGTCGACCTCCCGGCGATGGAACGGGAGGTGCTCGCGTTCTGGCACGAGCACGACACGTTCGAGAAGAGTCTCGCCAGGACGGCCGGCGGCCCGGCCTGGACGTTCTACGAGGGCCCGCCGACCGCGAACGGGATGCCCGGAACCCACCACATCGAGGCGCGGGTCTTCAAGGACCTGTTCCCGCGGTACCGGACGATGAAGGGCTACTCGGTCGGCCGCAAGGCGGGCTGGGACTGCCAGGGCCTGCACGTCGAGGTCGGCGTGGAGAAGGAGCTCGGGCTGTCCGGCCGCCGCGACATCGAGGAGTACGGCGTCGCCGCGTTCAACGCGAAGTGCCGCGAGTCGGTGCTGCGCAACGTGGACGCGTTCGAGGAGCTCACCACCCGGATGGGCTACTGGGTCAACCTGGCCGAGGCCTACCAGACGATGGCGCCGGAGTACATCGACTCGGTGTGGTGGTCGCTGAAGCAGGTCTTCGACAAGGGGCTGCTGGTCGAGGACTTCCGGATCACGCCGTACTGCCCGCGCTGCGGGACGGGCCTGTCCGACCACGAGCTCGGCCAGCCGGGTGCCTACGAGACGGTCGCCGACCCGTCGGTGTTCGTGCGCTTCCCGCTGACCTCCGGGCCATTGGTCGACGGGGCCGGCAAGACTGCATCATTGCTGACCTGGACGACGACGCCGTGGACGCTGGTGTCGAACGCGCTGGTCGCCGCGAAGGCCGACGTCACCTACGTGGCGGCGACGAACGGCACCGAGACCCTGGTGGTGGCCGAGCCGCTGCTGGAGTCCGCGCTCGGCGAGGGCTGGACGGTGACGCAGCGGTTCAGCGGCGCCGAGATGGCGGGCTGGCGCTACCAGCGGCCGTTCGAGCTGGTCGCGTGGCCGGACGAGCACGCGCACTTCGTGGTGCTGGAGGAGTACGTCACCACCGAGGACGGCACCGGCCTGGTGCACCAGTCCCCTGCCCACGGTGAGGACGACTTCCGCAGCTGCCGCGAGAACGACGTCGCGATGGTCAACGTGATCGACACCGCCGGGCAGTTCCTGCCCGAGCTGGACCTGGTCGGCGGCGAGTTCTTCAAGAAGGCCGACGAGAAGCTGGTCAAGGACCTGGAGCAGCGCGGGTTGCTGCTGCGGCACGTCACGTACGAGCACGCGTACCCGCACTGCTGGCGCTGCCACACGCCGGTGCTCTACTACGCGCTGCCGGCCTGGTACATCCGCACCACCCAGCTCAAGGACGAGCTGATCGCGGAGAACGACAAGACGCACTGGTTCCCGGACTCGGTCAAGGAGGGCCGGTACGGCGACTGGCTGCGCAACAACGTCGACTGGTCGCTGTCGCGGACCCGGTACTGGGGAACGCCGCTGCCGGTCTGGCGCTGCGCCGACGGCCACCTCACCTGCGTCGGCTCCCGCGCCGAGCTGGGCGAGCTGACCGGCCGCGACCTGTCCGGGCTCGACCCGCACAAGCCGTACGTCGACGAGATCACCTTCGCCTGCAAGGAGTGCGGCCAGGACGCGGTCCGGGTGCCGGACGTGATCGACGCCTGGTACGACTCCGGCGCGATGCCGTTCGCACAGTGGGGCTACCCGTGGGTGGAGGGCTCGAAGGAGAGGTTCGAGAACGCCTACCCGGCACAGTTCATCTGCGAGGCGATCGACCAGACCCGCGGCTGGTTCTACTCGCTGATGGCGATCGGCACGCTGGTGTTCGGCGAGTCGTCGTACCAGAACGTCGTGTGCCTCGGGCTGCTGCTGGCCGAGGACGGGCGCAAGATGTCCAAGCACCTCGGCAACGTCGTGGCGCCGATGCCGCTGATGGACCGGCACGGCGCGGACGCGGTGCGCTGGTTCATGGCGTGCTCCGGCTCGCCGTGGGCGGCCCGCCGGGTCGGCGACGCGACGATCAACGAGGTCGTCCGCAAGGTGCTGCTGACGTACTGGAACACGGTCGCGTTCCACGCGCTCTACGCCCGGCTGGCCGACTGGTCGCCGGACGCCACGGCACCCGCGGTCTCCGAGCGGTCGGTGCTGGACCGGTGGCTGGTCTCGGAGACGCACCGGCTGGTGCGCGACTGCGACGCGGCCTACGAGACGTTCGACACCCAGCGGCTGGGGCTGCTGATCGGGCAGTTCACCGACGTGCTGTCGAACTGGTACGTGCGCCGCTCGCGACGCCGGTTCTGGTCCGGTGACGCCGGCGCGCTGGCGACGCTGCAGGAGACCCTGGACGCGCTCACCCGGGTGATGGCGCCGCTGGTCCCGTTCGTCACCGAGCGGGTCTGGCAGGACGTCATCCGCCCGGTCACGCCTGGTGCGGCCGAGTCGGTCCACCTCGCCGAGTTCCCGTCGTACGACGAGTCGCTGGTCGACGACCGGCTCGCCGCGCAGCTGTCGATGGCGCGGCGGGTCGTCGAGCTCGGCCGGTCCGCCCGGGCCGAGGCGAAGGTGCGCACCCGGCAGCCGCTGCGCCGGGCGCTGGTCGGGTCGGCCGCTATCGCGGAGCTGGACCCGGAGCTGCTCGCCGAGATCGCCGACGAGCTGAACGTCGGCTCGGTGGCGCCGCTGTCGTCAGCGGGCGCGGACCTGGTGGAGCACTCGGCGAAGGGCAACTTCCGCGAGCTCGGCAAGCGGTTCGCCAAGCGGACCCCGGCGGTCGCGGCCGCGATCGCCGCCGCCGACGCGCCCGCGCTGGCGGCCGCGCTGGCCGATGGCGGCACGGCCACGGTGACGGTGGACGGTGAGCCGGTCGAGGTGACCGCGGCCGAGGTACTGCTGTCCGAGCGGCCGAAGGAGGGCTGGTCGGTGGTCAACGAGCAGGGCGAGACCGTCGCGCTCGACCTCGAGGTGACCCCCGAGCTGCGCCGGGCCGGCCTGGCCCGCGAGGTCGTCCGCACCCTGCAGGAGGCGCGCAAGACCGCCGGCCTGGAGGTCTCGGACCGCATCGAGGTCTGGCTGGCCGCCGGCGGCGACCTGGCCGAGGCGCTCGACGTGCACGCCGACGAGGTTGCCCGCGAGGTCCTCGCCACCACTCTCAACCGCACCGAGCCGTCCCCGGCGGCCTCCCTGCACTCCGGCGAGGACCCGGAGCTCGGCCTGCGCTACTGGCTCACCAAGGCCTGAGCAGCCGGCAACAGCACGACGACGAGCCGGTCCCGCGCCGCTGGGGACCGGCTCGTCGCCGTTGGTGCTCGGTGGGGCGCCAGGCGCGCCCGCGTGGCGTCGGTGCGCTGTCAGTCAGGGACCGGACCCTGCCCGTCCGGTCCCGCCGACGTGGTGCGGATCAGACGCCGTGGCCGTGGGCCTGCGCCGGACGGGTCTCCGGGCGGAAGCCGTTGCGCGGGCTGAGGGTGTCCTCGGCGCTGCCGAGGGCCTTCAGCTGCTCGGTGAAGTAGGTCTTCAGGCGGCTGCGGTACTCACGCTCGTAGGCGTGCAGGTCGTCGATCGTGCGCTCGAGCTGGCTCTTCTGCTTCTCCAGGGCGCCGAGCATCTGCGCGCGCCGCTCGCCCATCTCGCCGTCCAGCTTCTCGGCGCGGGCGCGGGCCTCACCGGTCATCCGGTCGGCCTTGCCGCGGGCCTCGTTCTCCAGCCGCTCCGCCTTGGCGCGGGCCTCGCCGATGATCTTGTCGGCGGTGTCCTTGGCCTCCTGGACCAGGTCGTCCGCGTGCTTGGTCGCCATCTCGAGCAGCCGGACCGCCGAGCTGGACGCGTCGCCGACGGTGCCGGCAGCAGCCCCCGCGGCGGCAGCGGCGTCGGCCGGCATCTGGACGGTCTTGTCCTCGATCTTGTCCATCGGCTTCGGCGACACCGCGGCGAGGCTGGCCGCCGCGTCCGGACGGTCCATCGGCCCGGTGCGCTGGGCCGCCGCCAGCTTGGCGCGCAGCTCCTCGTTCTCCGCGAGCAGTCGCTCGAGCTCGGCCTCCACCTCGTCGAGGAAGGAGTCGACCTCAGTGACGTCGTAGCCCTCCCGCAAGCGGACTGGCGTGAACTGCTTGGAGCGGACGTCATCCGGCGTCAGCGGCATCTTTCACCTCGTTTGTCAGTGTCTTGGCAGGGTCACCGATGGCCTGGGCCTCGGTGACTCAGTAGATCACGTTATCGCTTCGTTGTGTGCCGGTGGAATCCGGGCGGCTGCAGACGACCGACTCCCCCCGCTTGTCAGATCCGTTCATACCCCGTTAACGGGTCGTCTCACACACCCGTTACAGCGCGGCGATGGCGCTGCTGCTGATCGCCATCGCCAGCCACACGAGTATGAACAGCATCATCATCGAGATGTCGAACCGGACACCGCCCGCGCCGACCGGCGGCAGGATCCGCCGCAGTGGCCGCAGGAACGGATCGGTGACCGAGTAGACGGCCTCGAACAGGAGCAGCACCGGACCCTTCGGATGCCACTGGGGCGCGAACATGACGATCAGGCCGAGCACAAACCGCGCGATCAGGACCATGAAGAAGGCCCAGAGCACCCAGTACACGGTGATCAGCACGATGGCGAGAGCGTTCATGACAAAGGCGAGTCTAGGCGGAAGAGCAAGTCGTCGCGTCAGCTCTGGTTGAAGAACCCGCCCTGGGCGATCCGCTCCTTGTCCTCGGCGGCCACCGTCACGTTCGGCGGCGACAGCAGGAAGACCTTCGATGTCACCCGCTCGATCGTGCCGCGGCAGCCGAAGATCAGGCCGGCCGCGAAGTCCACCAGCCGCTTGGCGTCGGCGTCGTCCATCTCGGTGAGGTTCATGATGACGGGGGTCCCGTCGCGGAAGTGCTCGCCGATCACGCGCGCCTCGTTGTACGTGCGCGGGTGCAGGGTGGTGATGCGGGACAACTCGGTTACCTCCGGGGCAGCCGGGCGGGTGGCGCCGACACCACGCCGATCTGACAGTTTGCTGACCGTACCGCCAGGCTCGTCCCGGAAGGTGTCCGGCTCGGAGTCGTGGGCGTCCCCGTGGTCCTCGTCCTGCTCGAACTCGTCCTCGAAGTCGTCCTCGTACCGCGAGCCGTAGCGCTCACCGTCCTCGACCAAGCCGAGGTAGACACCCACCTTGCGCAGCGCGCTCATGACCTTTCAGCCCTTCGGTCCGATGAAAGACTCGGTTGGGCGGCCGCCGTGATGGTCGCAGCACCCGCCCGGTTTCGACACTAACCCGCCACGGGCCGCGCACCGAGTAAGGCGCGCCCAACGCGCACGTGTGTCGCACCCCACCGGATCGCGGCGTCCAGGTCGGCGCTCATGCCGGCCGACACCCAGGTCGCCGCCGGGTGGTCGGCCCGCAGCCGCCCGGCCACCTCGGCCAGCTCCCCGAACGCGCGCTCCGGGTCCGACCCGAGCGGCGCCACCGCCATCACCCCGCCGAGCTCCAGCCCCTCGGCCGCCGCGACCAGCTCCGCCAGCGCCGGCACCCCGTCCGGTACGACACCCCCGCGCTGCGGCCGCCCCTCGTCGTCCGGCAGCGCGACCTGGACCAGGCACCGCAGCGGCCCGGCCCCGGTCGCGGTCCGGGCCTTCGACAGCGCCGCGACCAGCGACTCCCGGTCGACCGAGTGCACGACGTCGGCGAACCGCGCCACCGAGCGCGCCTTGTTCGTCTGCAGCTGCCCGACGAAGTGCCACCTGACATCGATGTCGGCCGCCGCCTTGACCTTCAGCTCCTGCTCCCGGTTCTCGCCCACATCGCGGACTCCGAGTGCGGCCAGCGCCCGCACGTCGGACTCCGGGAAGGTCTTCGTCACCGCGACCAGCGTCACCTCCCCCGGGTCCCGCCCGGCCGCTTCGCAGGCGACCGCGATGGTACGTCGTACCGTGTCGAGGTTCGCGGCCAGCTCGGCCTCCCGCTCGCTGGCCACCGCCGCGGTCACCGCGCCGCCAGCCGTACGACGCCGGCCAGGCGGCCGCTGGCCTGGCCCTGCCGGCGGTAGGAGTACAGGTCGTCGTTCTCGATCGTGCAGCGCGCCGCGTCGACGACCCGGCAGCCGGCCTGCTCGAGCTGCCACCGCACCCCCGCCCCGATGTCGAGCGCCGGCGTCCCCCACGAGGTCTCCGAGTACGACGCGGGCACACGCGCCGCCACCTCGTCGCGCAGCTCGGCCGGTACCTCGTAGCAGCGCCCGCACACGTGCGGCCCGACCACCGCGACGACGTCCTCCGCGCCGAGCCCGCGCATCACCTCGACGGTCGCCGGCACCACCCCGGCGTACAGACCCGGCCGGCCGGAGTGGACCGCACCGGCGACGCCGGCGGTCGCGTCGGCCAGCAGGATCGGCACGCAGTCCGCGGCCCGGGCCGCGAGCGCGACGTCGGTGCGCGCGGTGACCAGCCCGTCGGCCGTCGGGACCGGTCCGGCCGGATCGTCGTCAGGCCGTACGACGTGGACGTCGCGACCGTGCACCTGGCTCATCCGCACCACCGCATGCCGGTCGGCCAGGCCGAGGGCGGCCGCGACCCGGCGGAAGTTCTCCGCCACGGCGCCGGGGTCGTCACCGCTCGCGGTGCCGAGGTTCAGCTCGTCGTACGGGGGTCTGCTCACCCCGCCGAACCGGTCGGTGAACGCGAACCGCACGCCGTCGATCGTCTCGTCGTAGCTGAACACACCCGAACGCTACCCAAGCGCCGTGCGCGACCCGGCGCCCGGACCTACTTCAGGAAGTCGGGGACGTCCAGCTCGTCGTCGTCGAACTCGATCGTGCGCGGCTTCGGGCGCGCGACGGGCGTCACCGGACGCGCCGGGTCCGCCGGGCGCGGGGTGCCGGCCGCGGTGCCACCGCCGGTTCCCGTCGTACCGGTCACTCCCGTCGTGCCAGGACCGGGCGGGGACGCGGCCGGCGCGGCGCCGACGGCCGGCGCGGCGGGCAGGCCCGCGGAGCTCGGCGTACCACCGGCCGGGCGGGCGGAGGTCTGGGTCCCGGGCGGAGCGGCCGGCGGGGCCGCGGGCTGCGGCGCCGGGCGCGGCGGGGCCTGGGTGGCGGCGCTGGCGGCCGCCGACGCGGCCGAGACCGTCGCCGGGCGCGGGCGGGCGCTGGACATCGCCTGCTCGCGGCGCTTCGGCATGCCGCCGTCGAAACCGGCCGCGATGACCGTGACGCGCACCTCGTCGCCGAGGGCGTCGTCGATCACCGCGCCGAAGATGATGTTGGCGTCGGTGTGCGCCGACTCCGAGACCAGCTGCGCGGCTTCGTTGATCTCGAACAGACCCAGGTCGGAGCCGCCGGCGATGGACAGCAGCACGCCCCGGGCGCCGTCCATGCTCTGCTCCAGCAGCGGGCTGGAGATCGCCCGCTCGGCCGCCTCGACCGCGCGGTTGTCGCCGCGAGCGCTGCCGATGCCCATCAGCGCGCTGCCCGCGCCGCTCATGACGCTCTTGACGTCGGCGAAGTCCAAGTTGATCAGACCCGGCGTGGTGATCAGGTCGGTGATGCCCTGAACACCGGAGAGCAGGACCTGGTCGGCCTGGCGGAACGCGTCCATCATGCTGATGCTTCGGTCTCCGAGAGCGAGCAGCCGGTCGTTGGGGATCACGATGAGCGTGTCGCATTGCGTGCGCAGCTCCTCGATGCCGGTCTCAGCCTGCACCTGGCGCCGTTTGCCCTCGAATGAGAACGGCCG
>DASXRB010000727.1:0-11990 GCA_036506875.1 Kribbellaceae bacterium
ACGCCCGCGTCGATCAGCCGGCGCGCGTCCGGATACGGCGACCGGGTCGAGAACTCCACCGCAGGCAGCAGCCCGGCCACCACGCCGGTCGAGGCGAGCGCGTCGACGTCCTCGCGGGTCAGGTGCGTGCAGTGGTCGGCAGCGGCGGCGCCGAGCTCGCATGCGAGCCGCACGCCCGGTCCCGGGCGGAGCTGGTTCGCGTGCACCCGAAGCCCGAGCCCTTTCGCCTTGCCGGCAAGGAGGATCGCCCGTGCCTGGTCCTCGTCGAACGCGCCGCGCTCGACGAACACGTCCACCCACTTCGCGTACGGCGCGGCCGCCTCGAGCATCGGTCCGGTCACCAGGTCCACGTACCCGGCCGGGTCCTCGGCGTACTCCACCGGCACCACGTGCGCGCCGAGGTAGGTCGTCTCGCCGGTGAACCCGCCCGCCAGCGCGAGCGCCCTGGCTTCGTCGGCGACCGTGAGCCCGTAGCCGGACTTGATCTCGACCGTCGTCGTACCCTGCCGCCGCATCTCGGCGACCAGCCGGGCGACGTTCGCGGTCAGCTGCTCGTCGGTCGCCTGCCGCGTCGCGGCGACCGTGGTCCGGATCCCGCCGGCGGAATACGGCTGCCCGGTCATCCGCGCGGCGAACTCCTCGGCCCGGTCCCCGGCGAACACCAGGTGCGAGTGCGAGTCCACGAACCCCGGTATGACGGCCCGCCCGCCCAGGTCGAGCGCTTCGTCCGCGGCCGGTGCCTCGGTACGCGACCCGACCCACGCGAACGTGCTGCCCTCGATCACCACGGCGGCGTCGAGCAGCTCGCCGATCAGCCCGCCGCGCTGCGGGTCGTTGGTCACCAGCGACGAGATCCCGGTGAGCAGTAACGCGGTCACCCGCGCACCTCCGGTTCATGGCTCGAACGGCCCGATGAATGACGACACGCCGGGTCACAAGGGCCCGATGAGTGGACGGTCACGGGAGGACCTCTTGGATGGTCCGGGTGAGGAGGGCGGGGACGTCGAGGGTCAGGTGGGTGCTGTCGGCAACTATTTTGCGGCCGGCGGAGACGACGGTGGTGACGTCGGCGGCGGTGGCGGCGAAGACGGCCGTCTCGGGACCGCCGCCGGTGCCGGCGGTGCGGACGGAGTCGAGGCGGACGGTGACGAGGTCGGCGCGGGCGCCTGGCTCGATCGCGCCGGCGTCGGGGAAGCCGAGGGAGCGATGGCCCTCGGCGGTGGCGGCGGCCAGGAGCTCGGGGGAGGACCAGGTGCCGCGCCGCTGGGTGGCCAGGCGTTCGTCGAGCTCGACGGCCCGCATCTCCTCGAACAGGTCGATGACCGCGTGGCTGTCGGAGCCGAGCGTCAGCGGTGAGCCGGCGTCGCGCAGCGCCGCGGCCGGTCCGATGCCGTCGGCGAGGTCGCGCTCGGTGGTCGGGCAGAAGCACGCGTACGTCGACGAGCCGCCGAGCAGCCCGATGTCCACGCTGGTCAGATGGGTCGCGTGCACCGCGCTGGTCCGGCCGGTGAGGAACCCGGCCTCGTCCAGCAGCTGCGTCGGCGTCCGTCCGTACGCCTCCTGGCAGGCCTCGTTCTCCGCGACCTGCTCGGACAGGTGGACGTGCAGCGGCGCGTCCGGGAACACCTCCGCCACGGTGCCGAGCTGGTCGCGCGGCACCCCGCGCACCGAGTGCGCCGCGGCCCCGATGACCACGTCGTCCGCGCCCTTCAGCGTCAGCACCCGGCTCGCCCAGGACGCCGCGTCGCCGTCGGAGAACCGCCGCTGCACCTCGCCGAGCTCCTGCCCGATGCCACCCGCGAGATAACACGTGTCCAGCAACGCGATCCGCAGTCCGGCGTCCCGGGCCGCCGCGATCAGGGCCTCGCCCATAGCGTTCGGTTCGTCGTACGGCGTCCCGCCCGGCCCGTGGTGCAGGTAGTGGAACTCGCCGACCGAGGTGATCCCGGCGAGCACCATCTCGCCGTACACCGCCCGGGCGAGCGCGTAGTAGCTGTCCGGCGTCAGCCGCGCGGCGACGCCGTACATCTGCTCGCGCCAGGTCCAGAACGTGCCGCGGCCGCGCTGGGTGCGGCCGCGCAGCGCGCGGTGGAACGCGTGGCTGTGGCAGTTCGCCAGACCCGGGATCGTCAACCCCGCAAGGCGTTCCGCCGTCCCGGCAGGCTGGCCGGGGCGGACCGAGACGAACCGCCCGTCCGCGATCTCGACCACCACGGACTCCGCGACGCCGTCGGACAACAGAGCGCGTTCGCACCAGTAGGAGTGGTTCACGAGGCGAGATCCTTCAGGACCAGGGCGAGGGCGTCCACCCCGGCCAGGCAGTCGTCCAGCTCGGCGTGCTCGGCCGGGGAGTGCGAGACGCCGGTCGGGTTGCGGACGAACAGCATGGCGGTCGGTACGCCGGCCGCCGAGAAGATGCCGGCGTCGTGCCCGGCCCCGGTCGGCAGTACCGGCGCCCCGGGCACCACCAGGTCGATCGCCGCGACCAGCCGGTCCCGCAGCCCGGGCTCGAAGTCGACCACCGGCGACACCGACTCGGCCGTCACCGTCACCGCGGTCCCGTCCTGTTCGGCACGCTCCACGGCCTGCCGGGTGATTGCCTCCAGCAACGACTCGACCGTCGCGGTGTCCGCGGCCCGGGCGTCCAGCCAGGCGGTCACCTTCGACGGCACCGCGTTGGTGCCGTTCGGCTCCACGGACACCCTGCCGAACGTCGCCCGCGCCCCCGCCAGCCGGGCCTGCTTGCTCGCGGTCAGCGCGGTCATCGCGTAGGTCAGCATCGGGTCGTGCCGGTCCTCCATCAGCGTGGTGCCGGCGTGGTTCGCCTCACCGGTGAACTCGAACCGGTACCGCCCGTGCGGCCAGATCGCGCTCGCCACCCCGACGGCGGCACCGGTGTCGACCAGCCCGCGACCCTGCTCGACGTGCAGCTCGACGAACGTGCCCATCCGCCCGACGAAGGCGGCCGGCGCCACCGCGGCAGGGTCGAGACCGGAAGACTCCAGCGCGTGCCGGAGCGGCGTACCCGATCTGTCGGTCAGGGTCAGCGCACGGTCCGCGGGCAGCGCGCCGACCGCCACCCGCGAGCCCAGGCAGGGCATCCCGAACCGGGACCCCTCCTCCTCGACGAACGCGCCGACGCCGATCGGCACCGCCGGCTCGAAGCCCTCCGACCGGAGCCGGTCGACGGCGGCGAGCGCGGACACGACGCCGAGCGGGCCGTCGAAGGCGCCGCCGTCGATCACCGAGTCCAGATGACTCCCGGTCACGACGCCGGGTCCGGACGACGAGCCCCACCAGGCGACGAGGTTGCCGATGCCGTCGGACTCCAGCCGCAGCCCACGCTCGTCGCACTGGGCGACGAACCAGGCGGTCGCGTCGCGCTCGGCCGGAGTCCAGCCGCCCCTGTGGTAGCCGCCGGACTCCGGGTCCCGGCCGATGCGGGCCAGCTCAGCCCACATCCGTTCGAATGACTCAGGCAACGGGGTGCTTGCTGATCCAGTCCTTGGCGACCGCGTCGGTCGACTCCTTACCGACGTCGATCCGCTTGTCCATCTCGGTCAGGTCGGCGGTGGTCAGCGCGGCCATCACCTTGTTCAGCGTGTCCGTCACGTCCGCCGACTTGTGGTCCGTGCGGATCAGCGGTACCACCTGGTTCGGCGGCAGGATGTTCTCCGGGTCCTCCAGCTGGACCAGGTTGTTCTCCTTGATCGCCGCGTTGGTGGTGAACAGGTTGGTGACCTGGATCTTGTTGTCCAGCAGGGCCTTCAGGCTCAGCGGGCCGCCCGCGTCGAGGGTCTTGTACTCCTTGAAGGAGTCGATCCCGTACTTGTCCTTCATGCCCTTCAGGCCGGCCGTGCGGACCTTGAACTCGGTGCTGCCGCCGACCACGATCTCCTTGGCGACCGGCTTGAGATCGGCGATCGACTTGAGGTTGTACTTCTGCGCGGTCGCCTGGGTGACGATCACGGCGTCCTCGTCGGCCGCCTCGGACTTGTTCAGGATCTCCAGGCCGGACGGCAGCGACGTCTTCAGCTTGTCGTACACCGCCTGGTCCTCGGTCTCGGTGGCGTTCTTGTCGAAGTACGCCAGTGCGGCGCCCGTGTACTCCGGGAGCAGGTGCACCGAACCGTCCTTGATCGCGTTCATGTAGGTCTCACGGCTGCCGATGTTGGGCTGCTGCTTGACCGAGATGCCCTTCGCTGACAGGGCTTGGCCGAAGATCGCCGCGATCAGCTGGCTCTCGGTGAAGTCGGCCGAGCCGATGGTGATGCTGTCGACCTTGTCCGGTGCCGAGCCTCCGCCGGCGTCGCCGCCGCCGAGCTGGTTGTCGTTACCACCGCAGGCCGTCAGACCGAACACCGCGACACCCGCGATGGCCGCGCGGATGAACGTGCTTCTCAACACAAGAACCTCCATGGTTCCTTTCAGGTACCGGCCTATGCCGGTGCTGTCTGCGTTTCTGTCACAGCTTTGGTGTCGCGACGCCGGACCCGGCCGGTCAGGCCGTCCGAGACCACGAACTTGGTGAGCAGGGCGAAGCCGATGTCGAGCAGCACGGCCAGCAGCGCCACCAGGAACGCGCCCGCGAACATCTGCGGGAACTCGCGCAGCTTCAGGCCGTCCACGACGTACCGCCCCAGGCCGCCGAGCGAGACGAGAGCGGCGATCGTGGCCGTCGACACGATCTGCAACGTCGCGGCCCTGATGCCGGAGATGATGAGCGGCATCGCGATCGGGATCTCCACCTTGCGCAGCACCTCGCCACCGGTCATGCCCATGCCGCGGGCGGCGTCGATGGCCGCCGGGTCGGCGCCGGACACCCCGGCGTACGTCGAGGTGAGGATCGGCGGGACGCCGAGCGCAACCAGTGCGATCAGCACCGGCAGGAACCCGATCTGGTCGGTGATCAGCACCGCCAGCATCAGCAGGCCGAGGCTGGGCAGCGCCCGCGCCGCGTTGCCGGCGTTGATCGCCAGGAAGGTGCCGCGCCGGGTGTGCCCGATCCGCAGCCCGATCGGCAGCGCGATCAGCACGGAGATGCCGAGCGCGACGCCGGTGTACCAGAGTTGTTCGACGATCCGGGCCCAGATGCCCTCCGGGCCGGACCAGTTCGCCGAGTCGGCCAGGTACTCCCACATGTCAGGCCGCCGCCTTCACCAGGGACACGGCCCGGGCCCACGGTGTGAGCAGCCGCTGCAGCGTGACGATCACGAGATCGGCGACCAGTGCCAGCAGCAACGACAGCACCACGCCGACCACGACCGGGGTCAGGAAGCTTCGCCGGAATCCGTCGGTGAACAGGTCGCCGAGCCCGCCGACCCCGATCACCGCGCCGACGCTGACCATCGAGATGTTCGCGACCGTCGCCACCCGCAACCCGGCGAAGATCACCGGTACGGCGATCGGCAGGTCGATCGTGATCACTCGCCGCAGCGTCCCGTACCCGACCGCGACCGCCGACTGCCGGACCTCCGGCGGCACCGAACGCAGCCCGTCGATGACGTTGCGGATCAGCAGCGACACGACGTAGATGGTGAGCGCGACGATGATGTTCACCTTGGACAGCACCTTGGTCCCGAGCACCGCCGGCAGCACGATGAACAGCGCGATCGACGGGATCGAGTACATCACGCCGCCGAACGCGATCAGCGGGTTCGACAGCCAGCTGTACCGGGTCGCGACGTAACCCAGCGGCAACGCGATCGCCAGCCCGATGATCACCGGCAGGATCGCCATGTACACGTGCACGCCGAGCTTGTCGAGGATCAGGCTCAGGTTGTCGCCGACCCAGTTCACGAACGAAGCACCCCGGCCAGCATGGTGTGGTCGATCACGCCGACGGCCTTGCCGTTCCCGTCGACACAGACGCCCTGGCCGACCGGCGAGGTGAGCACCGCGTCCAGAGCCGCACGCAGCGAGTCGGTGCGATGGAACACGGCGCCGACCGGGGCCAGGCCGTCGGACCAGTCGGCGCCGTTGCGCCAGCCCAGCGGCTCGCCCGCCGTGCCGACCGCCAGCGCGTCGGGTACCGGTGCCAGTTCGACGTCGTCGGCCTGCATGAACGTGAGCGCACGGTAGCCGCGGTCCTTGCCGATGAAGCTCTCCACGAACCCGTCGGCGGGATGGGCGAGCAGCTCGGCCGGTGGCGCGAACTGGGCCAGCCTCCCGCCGACCCGCAGTACCGCCACGTTGTCGCCGAGCTTGATCGCCTCGTCGATGTCGTGGGTGACGAACACGATCGTCTTGCCGATCTCGCGCTGCAGCCGCAGCAACTCCTCCTGCAGCTGGTTGCGCACGATCGGGTCGACCGCACTGAACGGCTCGTCCATCAGCATGATGTTCGGGTCCGCCGCCAGCGCCCGGGCGACGCCGACGCGCTGCTGCTGGCCGCCGGACAGCTGTGCCGGATACCTCTTGCCGAGCCTGGCGTCCAGCCCGACGCGCTCCAGCAACTCCGCCGCGCGTGCTTTCGTCTTCGTCTTGTCCCAGCCGAGCAGCCTCGGCACGGTGGCGATGTTGTCGAGCACCGTGCGGTGCGGGAAGAGTCCGCCGTGCTGGATCACGTACCCGATACCGCGGCGCAGCTCGACCACGTTGCTGTCGTTGATGTCCTTGCCGTCGATGGTGATCCGGCCGCTGGTGCGCTCGATCATCCGGTTGATCATCCGCAGCGAGGTCGTCTTGCCACAGCCGGACGGCCCGACCAGCACGGTGATCTCGTTGCTGGGTATCCGCAGGGCGAGGTTGTCGACGGCAACGGTGCCGTCGGGATACCGCTTCGTGACGCCCTCGAACTCGATCACCGGTGCCCCCTATGGGCTTGTGAACAGGTACGCCGAACCGATCCTAGGCGAATCCGGGGACAGATCCGCATGTCGAGACTTATCCGTGCTGACGTCACGGAACGTCGCCGGAGCGGGTACGTAGCGCGACCTCCTGGTGCGCCGATCACGATCGGCGCTACCAGGTCACCGGAGGCGACGGCCGCGTGGTGCCGGGCGACCGCGACGACCTCGGCCGCGGTCAGGGGTCCGGTGCCGACGGTGACGGTTGCTGGTGTACTCACCCCTTCATTGGAGCGCACCCCACGGCGTACGTCAGTCCCGTTGACCTGATATGCGTCTCAGATGCGAGACACGCGCCCGTCGACCCGGCGCGCCGGTCTACGAGAGGCGAATTCGTGGTCACCGGCCCGCCGGTCTCGGTGCGGTCGTCCAGACTGGAGCCGTGCAGCCGATCGAACTCACCGGACATGACCTCACACCACTCGCCGCGGTGGACCTCGGGCAGCGCCGTACCCCGGTGCGGCTCGGCGACGACGCCCGCCGGCGGATGACGGACGCCGCCGCGGCTGTCACTGCGATCGCCCGGCGCAGACCGGTGTACGGGCGGACCACCGGGGTCGGCGCCAACCGCGACGTCCTCACCGACGACCCGGACCACGGCGCCCGGCTGCTCGCCTCGCACTCGACCACCGGCACCGTCGCGTACCCCGAGGACGTGGTCCGGCTCGGGCTGCTGATCCGGGTGAACCAGCTCGCCGCCGGCGGGTCCGGGCTGCGCCCCGAGGTCGCCGACGCGATCGTCGAGCTGCTGAACCATGACACGCTGCCCGAGCTGCACCGTGGCGGCGCGATCGGCACCGGCGACCTCGGCCCGCTCGCCGAGCTGGGACTCGCCCTCGGCGACGTCATCGAGGGCACCAGCGCCCTGCCGCTGCTGTCCAGCAACGCGCTGACGCTCGCCGAGTGCTGCCTCGCGTACGTCGAGACCGCGACGCTCATCAACGTCCTCCCGCTGGTGGGTGCCGTCAGTCATGTCGCGCTGCGCGGCAACCCCGAGCCGTACGACCCCCGGGTGCACGCCGCCCGTCCGCAGCCGGGCCAGCGCCGGGTGGCGGACCGGATGCGCGGGCTGCTCGACGGGCTGCCGGTGACACCGGCCCGGGTGCAGGACCCGTTCGGCCTGCGCGCCTTCGCCCAGGTGCTCGGCCCCGCGGTCGAGCACAAGGACCTGCTCGGCAACGCCCTCACCGTCGACATCAACGCCGCCGCCGAGAACCCCCTCGTCGTCGGGGACGACGTACTGCACAACGGCAACTGGCACGCGATGCCGATCGCGCTCGCGCTCGACGTGATGCGGCTCAGCCTGCACAGCGTGGCGACGCTCTCGACGTCTCGGCTGGCGAACCTGGTGGACCCGGACTTCACCGGTCTCAGCCGCTTCCTGGCCAGCGGGGCGGCGGCCAGCTCGGGAGTGATGATGATCGAGTACGTCGCCCACGACGCGCTGGCCGTCGTCCGGTCCGCCGCGCAGCCGGCCACCCTCGGGACCGCGACCCTGTCCCGCGGCGCCGAGCACCACGCGAGCTTCGCGCCCCAGGCCGCGGCGCTGACCACACAGCTGCTCGACGCGCTCCGGACCGTGCTGGCCTGCGAGCTGGTCACCGCTGTCCGGGCCACCCGGCTCGCCGGGTTCACGCCCGAGAAGCTCGAGCCGGCCGCGGTCGGACCGTGGCTCGCCGACGCCCTCGCCGCACTGCCGGACGACCTCACCGACCGCTCGCTGCGCGACGACCTCGATATCGCCCGCGGTCTGCTCACCCAGTGGGGCGACCGCCAGGTCGAGCACCCGGCGGAGGCCGGCTGAGCCTCTGGCGTCACCCGCGAGGAGCGGAGGCCCCGCTCCTTCATCGCGTCAGTCGAGGGGGCGGAGCTCGTCGGCGTAGGAGACGGAGACCCGGCGGAGAACGCCGTCGGCGACCGAGTACTGGCCCATCCGCCACAGCGGCGGGCTGTACGCGTGGACCGAGACGCTGCCGGCATCCCGTCCGGTGAGCCGGTGGATGTGGTCCGGGCCGAAACCGAACACCGACCCGGCCGGCACCTCCGTCTCCACCGAGTCGACGCCGATCGCCAGGTTGTGCTCGACGAGCCGGCCGCGGGCGACCGCGACCGCGCCGGACGACACGTCGTGGTCGTGCCAGCCGGTGTCGTTGGCCGGCGTCCAGCAGATCAGCCAGGCGTCGACGTGCGCATCCCGGTGCAGCGAGTGGAACACCCGCTCCTCGTCGTCGAAGGCGACGTGCGCCTCCCACAGCTCCGGCTGCGCCGCGATCGACGCCGCCAGCCCGGCCAGCTCCTGGTCGTCCAGGTCACGCCCGGGAAGGGTGTCGAGCGTCAGACAGGTGTTGAGCTCCACGAGCCGGCTGGCCTTCCGAGCCGGTACGACGGGAGTCACGTCGATGGGCTGAGCAGTCATTCCTCTCCCTTCCCAGGGTCGGCACCGAACAGCAGCCGGTGCGGGTTGGTACGGCGGATCGCCGCGGCTGCGGCGTCGCCCTGCCGGAGGTCGGCGGCCTCGGCGTACGGCCGGTCGCTGCCGTGCACCACCTGGTCGATACCGAGGATGCGTGTCACCGCGTCGATGCCCCGCGGTCCGTAGCCGGAGGTGTCGACGAAGAGGTCGGGGTCGATCGTGCCGAGGGTGCCGCCACGGGCCACCAGCCGCTCGTGGTGCACCGGCGCCAGTCCGGCCGCACCGGCGAAGCAGATCCGCAGGCCCGGGAACAGCCGGCGACCACCGAGCGCGTGCCAGGCCCACCAGGCGGCCTGCAGCTGGCCCGTGTAGTCCACCACCGGCGCCCACCAGCCAGGCAGGTCCGCGGCCGCGGCCGCCGGGCCGGGATGCACGAGTAGCGGGCGGTTCGCATGCCGGGCCAGCTCGAGCAGGTCGCCGAGCGTCTCCCAGCCGCCGGGTGTGACGACCGCGGCGGCGGGCACCTGGATGCCGACGAAGCCGGCGTCGAGCAGTCCGGCAAGGGTCGCGAGGTCAGGCTCGGGCAGCCGCGGTGAGGCCCAGGCCCGGAACGGCCCGGGCAGCTCGGCCGTGCCGTCGTGCCAGGCGTCCAGCAGTGCCGGGTCGGCGAGCCGCTCGATGCCCAGCGGGCTGGACAGCGACAGCGCGACCAGCGCGGTCCTCTCGTCCTGCTCGCGGGCGAGCCGCTTGTCGATCTCGTGCGCCGCCGGGTCCACGTCGTACGGCGGCTCGCCGGCCGTGAACAGCGTCCAGCCACGCAGGTACGGTGGCTCGTGGCGCGCGCGCAGCTCCTCGACGAAGGCACGCGGCCAGAGGTGCTGATGGACGTCGATGGCACCGGACACAGGGATGAAAATACACCAATCCGGTCGACTTAGGTTGTGTCCACGATGTGGTCATCACGCCTCCATCCTGGTCGCGGCCGCTCGGCGAACGGTCTGGTTTAAACGCTTCAATCCATACCTGACTGAAGCGCTTCAAAGGTGGGTTGTCAAGTGGTTCGCCAAGACCGGCGGCACGCCGTTGTCCGAGGAGACGGCTAGGCTGCCGATCATGTCCGGTACGGCCCGGCGGCCCACGCTGAAGGACATCGCCACGGACACCGGTCTCTCGATGGCGGCGGTGTCCTACGCGCTGCGCGGCCTGCACGGCACGGAGGAGACCCGGCAGAAGGTCCAGGAGGCGGCGGAGCGGCTGGGCTACTCGGCGGATCCCGTCGCGCGGGCGCTGGCGTCCGGCCGCAGCGGCTCGGTCGGCGTACTGTGCGCCTCCCTCGAGGACCTCTGGCAGCAGCGCCTGGCCGCCGCTCTCGGCCGGGAGCTGCTCGCCCCCGACCGGAACGCGTGGATCATCGACTCCGCCGGTGACGCGGAGCGCCAGCTGGAGCTCGCGCAGCACCTGGTCGACCATCGCGCGGACGCCGTCGTGGTGATCCCGATCGACCCGTCGGCCAAGCAGTGGTCCCGGATCGCCCGGGAGGTGCCCCTGATCACGGTCGGCGACCCGCTGCTGGCGGCCCGTCGTACCTCCGAGGTGCTGTTCGACAACGAGACCGGCGTCAGCGCGGCGCTGCAGGCGCTGGCCGGGGCCGGGCACCGGTCGGTCGCCGTGCTCAGCCCGACCCGGCGGTTCCCGACCGAGCGACCGGCCGAGGCGATCGCGCAGCGGGTCGGCAGCCGGCTGGAGCTGCGAATCCGGCTGCTGCAGTGCCCGCACGACCTGGCCGGCGCCACCGAGGTGGCGCGTGCGCTGCTGACCGGCTCCGAGCGGCCGACCGGGATCCTCGCGCTTGCCGACTCGATGGCGTACGGCGTCTACGCGGCCTGCCGCGAGCTCGGGCTCGCCATCCCGGAGGACCTGTCACTGCTCGGGTACGACGATCAGCCGACCTCGCGACTGCTCACCCCGGCACTGTCGTCGTTCCACTGGCCGCTCGACGAGCTGGTCGCCGACGTCGTCACCCGGGTCGTCTCGATCGTCGACGGCAACCGCCCGATCCGCCGAACGACGCTGGCTCCGACGCTGATGCTGCGCGACTCCCTCGGGCCGGCACCGGCGTCCTGACGGTCAACGGCCGAACGGTCCGCGCAGCGCCTCGGTCGCCCGGAGGTGACGCCCGGGGAGCGCGACATGCGGACAGGGGCCGGGAGCGGACCCTGTGAGGCAGGTCCGCTCCCGGCATGCTCAGGGACTACTCCGCGCAGGCCTCCAGCGCGGCTCCGAACAGCGCGCCGTACGCATCCTCGATGTGCTCGAGGCCCTTGCCGTCGGCAAGGTTCGGGTTCGCGCTGCCCTCGCCGATGGTCTTGTCCGACCGCACCGTGAAGCCCTCCGGCCCGCCGTGACCGAGCCAGTACGCGAGGAAGCAGTCGGGGTCCACGCCCGGCGGGAACTCTTCGCTGTTCACGAAGTCCTCGACCGTGACGGTCACCCAGCGGCTCGAGTGCGTCGCGCCCAGGTTGCCCTGGTCGGACCGGTTCGCGATGAAGCACTCGTGTGCCCAGGCCGTGCTCGACGTCCCCAGCGCCAGCGCGGCCGTGGCGGCGGCAAGCGCCACCTTTCGTCCTCTCATGTCCGTGTCCCTCCCCTAGGCCCGGCACGAAGGCCGGGAACAGTTTCCCCCGACTGCGTCTCTCGAAGGTTGCACCAGGCATCGAAGAGGTCAACGA
>DASXRB010000728.1:0-12110 GCA_036506875.1 Kribbellaceae bacterium
GAACCCGCGCTCGTCGAGCCCCTTCAGCAGCACCGTGCGCGCCGACGGCCGGCCGTGCGCGTCCGCGGTGGCGACCACCATGGCGTTCGGCTCCGCGATCCCGGCCCCGGTCGCGTCCTCGAGCCAGCGCCGGAACTGCGCGATCGGGTCCGGGTCGACGTCGCCCTCCAGCAACTCGCCGAGCCCGTACGTGCGCCGCATCTCGTCCAGGTCCACGGCCCCACCCTAGGGCCGCTCAGACCGGCCGCCGGTCGGCCCACGGCCGGGCGGTCTCGAGCTGGGCGGCGACCTGCAGCACCAGAGCCTCGCCGTTCGCCGGGCCGACCAGCTGGACCGACAGTGGCAGACCATCGGCGGTGAACCCGGCCGGCACGGCGGCTGCCGGGTTGCCGGCCACGTTCCAGATCGCCGTGTAGGTGACCGCCGGCCGGGACCGCAGCATCGTGGCCCGTACCGACCCCATCCCGTCCAGCACACCTGTTGCCGGCGGCAACGCCGGCACCACCGGGGTCAGCAACACGTCGTACCGCCCGAACAGCTCGCCGACCCGTGCGGCCAGCGCCTCGCCGCGGCGCTCCGCCCAGCGCACGGCCGGCGGCGGGAACGCCCGCGACAGTGCGACGGTGTGCCGGGTCCGCCGCTCCAGCCGTTCCGGCGCCTCGACCAGCCGGGCCTCGTCCCGGACCGCGCCGTAGTACTGGGGCAGGAAGGCCACCGTGGGATCGGGCAGCCGCCGGTCCAGCTCCTCCACCTGGTGACCGAGGTCCGCCAGCAGCGCGACCGTCTCCTCGAACGCGGTCCGCTGCCGCGGGTCGAGACGGACACCGGGTGCGGTGGACCGGGTGGTCACGCCGATCCGCAACGACCCGAGCGGTTTCCGCAGCGCCTCGGTGTACGACGTGTCCGGGTCCGGCGCGTGCCAGCGGTCGGCGGCGACGGTGCCGCGGACGACGTCGTACACCAGTGCGCTGTCGGCGACGGAACGGGTCAGCGGGCCGCAGGTGCCGAGCGCGCCCCACAACGCGTCGTACGGCGCGGAGCTGACCCGGCCGCGCTGCGGTTTCAGCCCGAACAGGCCGCACCAGGCGGCCGGGATCCGGATCGACCCGCCGCCGTCGCCGCCCATCCCGAACGCCACCATGCCGGTCGCCACCGCCACCGCGCTGCCGCCACTCGACCCGCCCGGCGTACGCGCCGGGTCCCACGGGTTGCGGGTGATGCCGAAGGCAACGGACTCGGTGAACGGCCACTGGCCGAACTCCGGCATCCGGGTCCGGCCGATCACCACCGCACCGGCGGCGCGCAGCCGTCGTACCACCTCGGCGTCGGCGGCCGCCGGGGTGCGCTGCGCCGACCCGCCGTACGTCGTGACCTCGCCGGCCACGTCGATCTCGTCCTTGATCGCGACGGGCACCCCGTGCAGCGGGCCGCGGTCCGCCGCGGCGGCGTTGTCCCGCTCGTCGGCCTCGGCCAGCGCCTTCTCGGCCATCACCAGCCGGAACGCGCCGAGCCCCGGGTCCAGCCGGGCGATCCGGTCCAGCAGACCAGTGGTCAGCTGGACCGACGACAGCTCGCCGGACCGGACCAGCTCCGCCTGGCCGATGACACCCGCATAGGCAACCGCGTCTGAGATCACGCCCTACTGCCCCTCCGCCCCCGGATGGGGCACGATGGACCGGCTGGATGACGCGAACGTCAAGGGATCGACAAGGGAGTCGCACCGCGATGGCACAGGGAGAGGTCCAGGTTCACGAGGGTCTGGAGGGCGTCGTTGCCTTCGACACCCAGATCGCCGAGCCGGACAGGGAGGGCTCAGCGCTGCGGTACCGGGGCGTGGACATCGAGGACCTGGTCGGCCGGGTGCCGTTCGGCGCGGTCTGGGGCCTGCTGGTCGACGGCGCGTTCACACCGGGCCTGCCGCCGGCCGAGCCGTTCCCGCTGCCGGTGCACTCCGGCGACATCCGGGTCGACGTGCAGTCCGCGCTGGCGATGCTGGCACCGGCCTGGGGGCTGCGCCCGCTGTACGACATCGACGATGTGCAGGCGCGCGACGACCTGTCCCGGGCCGCGGTGATGGCGTTGTCGTACGTCGCCCAGGCGGCCCGCGGCACCGGGCTGCCGATGGTGCCGCAGCGCGAGGTGGACAAGGCCAGCACGGTGGTCGAGCGGTTCATGATCCGCTGGCGCGGCGAGCCCGACCCGAAGCACGTGAAGGCCGTCGACGCGTACTGGACGTCGGCCGCCGAGCACGGCATGAACGCCTCCACGTTCACCGCCCGGGTGATCGCGTCCACCGGCGCGGACGTCGCGGCGGCGCTGTCCGGCGCGGTCGGCGCGATGTCCGGCCCGCTGCACGGCGGCGCCCCGGCCCGGGTGCTGACGATGATCGAGGACGTCGAGCGGCGCGGCGACGCGATGTCGTACGTCAAGGAGCTGCTCGACGCCGGCGAGCGGCTGATGGGCTTCGGGCACCGGGTCTACCGGGCCGAGGACCCGCGGGCCCGGGTGCTGCGGCGCACGGCGCGGGAGCTGTCGGCGCCGCGCTACGAGGTGGCCCAGGCGCTGGAGCAGGCCGCGCTGACCGAGCTGCGGGACCGGCGGCCTGACCGGGTGCTGGAGACCAACGTCGAGTTCTGGGCGGCGATCGTGCTCGACTTCGCCGAGGTACCGCCGCGCATGTTCACCTCGATGTTCGCGTGCGCCCGGACAGCGGGCTGGAGCGCGCACATCCTGGAGCAGAAGCGCACCGGCCGGCTCATCCGCCCGTCCGCCGTCTACTCCGGCCCGGCCTCCCGCCCCGCTGCTGACATCGAGGGCTGGAACCCGGCCTGGGTCGCCCAGGGCTGATGCCGTTCGCCGAGAAGCCCGACGGGCTCGTCGTCATCGAGCCGCTGAAGGCCTTCACCTGCGCGGGCTGCGGCCGCGACGACGACCCGTTCCTGCGGCTGGAGGACGAGCAGCCCTTCTGCATGGACTGTGCCGACCTCGGTCATCTGGTGTTCCTGCCGCGTGGGAACACCGCGCTGACCCGGCGGGCGCGCAAGGAGAGCGCGCTGTCGGCGATCGTGATCCGCTGGAGCCGCAGCCGGAAGCGGTACGAGCGGCAGGGCGCGCTGGTCGAACCGGCCGCGCTCGAGGCGGCCGAGGAGCAGTGCCTGGCCGATGCCGAGGTCCGGGCGCGGCGTCGCGAGCGGGACCAGGTACGACGGGCGGCTGAGGACCTCGGCTTCCAGGCTGCCCTGGCCGCGGAGATCCGGACGTTGTTCCCCGGCTGCCCGGCCGAGCGCTCCGAGGCGATCGCGCGGCATGCCGGTACCCGCGGCAGCGGACGCGTCGGCCGCACCGCCGCGGGACGTGCCCTCGACGAGACCGCCGTCACCGCCGCCGTCGTCGCCTCCGTCCGGCACGAGGACACCTCGTACGACGAGCTGCTGATGGCCGGCGTCCCGCGTCAGGACGCCCGGGCCCAGGTCCGCGAAGCCATCGACGCGGTGCTCGACGCGTGGCGCGCGCCACGCTGACCTGAACCGGCTGCCGCGCACAGCGCCTTCATGAGCGAGATGACCTCATCTCGGCGCGGACGAACGTCACCGCGTTCATGAGGATGAGCGGCCGACCCCGTTGCGGCGCGCCTGGCCGGGTGGGTGGCCGGTGTGCTGCTTGTACTGGCGGCTGAAGTGGCCGAGGTCGGTGTAGCCGAGGGTCGACGCGACCTGGGTGACCGGCATGCGGGTCTCGGTGAGCAACCGGTGGGCGCGATCGATGCGGGCACGAGCGACGTAGCGCGCCGGTGGGATGCCGAAGCGATCCGTGAACCGGCGGGTGAACTGAGCGCGGGACAGTGCGGCGCGGGCGGCGAGCTCGGTGACGGTCCAGCGGCGGCTCGGCTCCTGCCGGATCGCGAGCATGATCTCGTCGAGCATCGCGTCCACCGGCTCCGGCGGTGAGGTGGACGAGTCCTCCCAGAGCAGCGTGACGATCTGCTCGAGGCACAGCTCGGCCTGCCGGAGGCCGAGCCGGTCGCCGCGCCGGAAGCCGGCGTCGCACCGCGCGGCCAGGGCGGTCAGCAGCGCGCGGTCGCGCAGCCGGCACCACCGTCCCGCCGGCAGCACCTCGGCCGGTCGCGGCGTCCGGCCCCTCGTCGTACGGCCGTCGCGCGGACCGCTCGCCGCGCCGTCGGAGGGCACGGTCAGCTCGAAGTGCATGCCGAAGACCAGGAGGGGCCGCTTCGGGTCGTGGCCGGCGACCGGGGTCTCGCCGGGCGCGAACACCACGCACCAGCCGGGCCCGGTCTCCGCGCGCTGGCCGTCCAGCGTGACGTGGCCTGAGCCGTCCAGGACGCACCACAGCAGGTGGTCCGGCAGCGGCCGGGAGTGCCAGGCCCAGCCCGGCTCGCAGCGCCAGTACGTCGGCGCGCCGAGCAGCCTGAAGACCAGCGCCGTCCCGGCCAGCTCGGGAAGCGGATGAGTCAAAGAGTCAACTCCTTGCGCCGTTCGGGGCTGCCGCCGCCATGGCCCGGATCGCCATGCTGGTCTCAGCATCGCACCACACCGGCGAGGCCGCGACCACAGAGAGGTTCCAGCGCGAGATGAGCGTTTCATCCAACACCGTGTCACACAGCTCCGACTACGACCGCGACGGGTACGTGATGGCCCGCGGCCTGTTCGGCCCCGGCGAGGTCGCCGAGCTGCGCGAGCACTACACGACGCTGCGCCGGCGCGGGTCGTACGACGACGACGTGGTCGGCGTCGACACCCGCAGCCGGGACCCGCTCAAGCGCTACCCGCGGATGGCGCAGATGCACCGCTGGGACGACGTGTCGCTGAGCTGGCTGCTCGACGTACGCCTGCGCGACGCGCTGACGGACCTGCTCGACGGCACCGAGCCGTACGCCGTCCAGACGATGCTGTACTTCAAGCCGCCGGGCTCGCGCGGCCAGGCCGTGCACCAGGACAACTTCTACCTGAAGGCCGAGCCGGGTACGTGCGTCGCGGCCTGGATGGCGCTCGACCGGGCCGACACCGAGAACGGCTGCCTGCTCGTCGTACCCGGCAGCCACCGCTGGCCGATCCTGTGCACCGAGAAGGCCGACACGACCCAGAGCTTCACCGACGTCACCGTCCCTGTGCCCGATCGCTGGGCACCCGTCCCGGTCGTGATGGAGCCCGGTGACGTGCTGTTCTTCCACGGCTCGCTGGTGCACGGCAGCGCGCCGAACGTCAGCGCGAACCGGTTCCGCCGCGCACTGATCGGCCACTACATCACCGGCGACGCCCGGCAGGTCGCCGAGTACTACCACCCCGCACTGCGCATGGACGGCACCGCGCTCCCCCTCGACGTCGCCGCGGGCGGCGGCGCCTGCGGCGAGTGGGCCGAGGGCACGCCGGACACCGGCCCGGTCGTCACCATGACCGGCACCCACAAGGTCACCCGCAAGCACGAGTGACCGCCCGGCGCGACACGCGCCGACAGGACGGCGGCCGTCACGGCACGATGCGCAGGCCCTCCGCCGCAGCACCCGCCGCCAGCCGGCTGTCCCAGCAGGCGACCACGGGATCGGCCTCGGCGAAGGCGAGCGCACTGGCCAGATGAACGCCGTCTGCCCCGCTCAGCGCGTGCGCGCGGACCAGCCGGCCTGCCTCGCGGCCGACCGCTTCGGTCAGCTCGACCGGCCTCACCCCGGCCCAGTAGGTCTCCCAGCGCTGAGCCGCTCGACGCACCTGGCCGGCGTCGAGTCGGTGGTGACGATGCGCCGCCCCGATCGCGGCACAGACCTCGGGATACGCCAACCGGCTCGACACGGCGACGTCGCAGGCGTTCCAGAGTGAGATCGCGACGTCATCCTCGTCCTCCTGGACGACCAGCTTGACCAGCGCGCTCGCGTCGAAGTACACGACCGCCATGACGGCCGCGCTAGCGTCGCAGCTCGCCGATCAGATCCGAGAGCGGTGGCCCGGGCGTCGGCCGGATCGGCGATCGCTCCGCCTTGCGCCTCGGTGCCGACCTGGCAGGGCTCAGCACACCCTCGCGGGTCAGGCGCTCGATCACATCGGTGCCGTCGACGGGGACGAGCCGGGCGACCGGGATCCCGCGCTCGGTGACCACGACGTCCTCACCGGCGCGAGCCCTCGCCACGCAGTCCCGCAGGTTGGCCCTGAGCTGGGTCACGGTGACCTCCATAGACCGAAGTGTACGTTTCCTTCGCCCGGAAACGTACAGTAGTTTCCGGACTCCGCCCGGACCTTTTCCGAACCTGTGGAAGACTGGGCGGCGCTGACAGCGTCGTCGGCCCCTCCACCAGCCAGACGACGAAGGAGACACGGCTGTGACCGACGCAGCAGCGATCCAGATCCCCGCCGACCTCAAGCCCGCCGACGGCCGGTTCGGCTCAGGCCCGTCCAAGGTCCGCCCCGACGCGGTGGCCGCGCTGGCCACCGAGGGCGCGAAGCTGCTCGGCACCTCGCACCGCCAGGCCCCGGTGAAGAACCTGGTACGACGGGTCCGCGAGGGAGTCGCGGACCTGTTCGGCCTCCCCGACGGGTACCAGGTGGTCCTCGGCAACGGCGGCTCGACGGCGTTCTGGGACGTCGCCACGTTCGGCCTGATCCGGACCAGGTCCCAGCACCTGAGCTTCGGCGAGTTCTCCTCCAAGTTCGCCAAGGCGGCGAAGGCCGCGCCGCACCTGGCCGACCCGACCGTCGTACAGTCCGACCCCGGCACCAGGCCCGCTCCGCGCGCCGAGACGGGCGTGGACGTCTACGCCTGGCCGCACAACGAGACCTCCACCGGCGTGATGACCGACATCCGGCGGGTCGACGGCGCGGACGACGACGCGCTGGTCGTGATCGACGCGACCTCCGGCGCCGGCGGACTGCCGGTCGACATCGGCCAGGCCGACGTGTACTACTTCGCCCCGCAGAAGTGCTTCGCCTCCGACGGCGGCCTGTGGATCGCGGTGATGTCGCCGAAGGCGCTGGACCGGGTCGCGGAGATCAGCGCGTCCGGCCGCTGGATCCCGGCGTTCCTCGACCTCGCCACCGCGGTCGACAACTCCGCCAAGGACCAGACCTACAACACGCCGTCGATCGCCACGCTGTTCCTGCTCGCCGAGCAGACCGACTGGATCAACTCCCACGGCGGCCTGGACTGGGCGGTCGGCCGGACCACCGACTCCAGCACCCGGCTCTACACCTGGGCGGAGAAGTCCGACTACACCACGCCGTACGTCGCGGACCCGGACGCGCGCTCCCTGGTGGTCGGCACCATCGACCTGGACGACTCGGTCGACGCCGCGGCGGTCGCGAAGACGCTGCGCGCGAACGGGATCGTGGACGTCGAGCCGTACCGCAAGCTGGGGCGCAACCAGCTGCGGGTCGCGATGTTCCCCGCGGTCGACCCGGACGACGTGGAGAAGCTCACCCAGGCGGTCGACTACGTGACCGAGCGGGTGCGGTGATGAGGCTGGCGCTGTAGCTCCCAGGCGGCGTCCGCGCGCTCCCGCCGTCCCCGCGGGAAGGTGAACATCGCCATCAGCAGCGCGAACCCGCCGGCGCCGATCAGCGTCCACCGCATGGTGTGGCTCTGCTTGGCGCCGGCGGCGTTCGTGCCGGCGTCCTGGGTCTTGGGCTTGGCCGGCGCGGCCTGCTTGGTCGGGATCGCCACCTGGTAGACCGCCGACGCCTTGCCCTCGCTGCCGACCAGGACGGAGGTGTCGTCCGGCCCCATCGCCAGCGACTCCCCGGTCGGCTGCAGCGGCAGCTGCGCGGTGAACCGGGGCTTCGCGCCCGGCCACCCGAGCACGAACATCGTCACCGGGTCGCGCAGGATCATCCGCTTGCCGTCCGGCGTGAACGTCCCGTCGGTGACGATCGCCGGCGCGTCCGCGATCTTGACCAGCTTGTTGACGTCGGTGCGCGACGGCTCCTGTTTCGGCGGCAGCGACCAGATCGTGCTCTTCGGCACTTCCTTCGTGACGATGAACATCCGGTTCGTCTGGGGCTCGACCAGCAGCGCCTCGGCGTTGTGCGGTCCGTCGGGGTAGGCGAAGTCGTACTGCCGGTACTTCACCTTCTGGTCCTGCAGGTCCTCCGGCTCGCGGATGACGTACACGTGCACCTGCTTGCGGTCCCGCACGTTGTCGCCGATGTCGGCGACGTAGATCTTGTCGTCGGTGCCGACCGCGATCGCCTCGACGTCGTGCACCTCGGCGCTGTAGGTGAGCTCCGCGACGACCTTGCCCTCGGTGTCGAGTGCGAACAGCCGCGCGGAGTCACCGGAGTCGTTGATCGTCCACCAGATGTCCTTGTGCTTGTGGCTGCGGGCCAGGCCTGACGACTCGGTGATCCGCTCGTCGTCGATGGTGAACAGCTTCTTGCCCTCGCCCTCGTCGGCGTGCGCCGGCGCCAGGCCGAGGACCGGTACGGCGAACGCCAGCGCCGCCGCTCCCGCGAACAACCTCCGCATCATGACAGCACCAACGTCGCCAGCCGGGGCGTGACGTGCCAGGCGGTGGTCAGCGCGTCGTACTCCTCGCGCGCCGTCTCGTCCGCCGGCGCGCCCGTGCGAGCGGCCCGCAACAACAGGTTGCGCGGCGTGTGCTCACTGTCCACGAACTGCATCACCTCGACCCGGTAGCCCACCTGCCGCAGCACCGACGCACGCAGCGCGTCCGTCAGAACGTCGGCGAATCGCTCCCGCACGATGCCATACCGCGTGATGACAGCGTACGGCGAGGGCGGGTCGGCCGCCTTCAGCTGCCGCTGGAGGTCGTGGTGGCAGCACGGCGCGGCGAGCACCAACGGCGCCTGCCACTCCACCGCACGCGCCAGCGCGTCGTCGGTGGCCGTGTCACACGCGTGCAGCGCCAGTACGACGTCCGGCGCCGCCTCCGGCTCGGCACCGGCGATCGTGGCGTCGAGGAAGGTCAGCCCGTCCCAGCCGAGCCCGGCGACGACAGCGGCGTTGCGCAGCCGCGCCTTCGGGCTGTGGTCGACCCCGGTCATCCGCACGTCGTGCCCGCGCACGGTGAGCAGGTGGTACGCCGCGAGCGTCAGGTACGCGTTCCCGCAGCCCAGGTCGACGACCCGCAGCGGCCGGTCCGCCGGGATCCGCCCGGCGGCGATCGCCTCGTCCACCGACGGCGCGAGGATCTTGCAGAACTCCTCGACCTGCTTGTACTTGGACTGCCGCGAGGGCTTCACCCTGCCGTGCCGGTCGCTGATCCCGAGCGCCCGCAGGAACGGCGCGGCCGGGTCGAGCAGCCGCTCCTTCACCCGGTCGTGCCCGGTTCGCTGCTCGCGCTGCTCGGCGGTCCGGTGCAGCAGCGCCCTGCCCTTCTTGGTGTAGCGCAGCCGCAGCGTCTCCGAGGTGGTCTCGACGTGCCAGGACCCGTACGACGCCCCGAGCAGCTCCGTGACCGCGTCACCGGCCTCGGCACCGGCCGGGTGTTGCGGACGTGCGCCTGGCGCTCGTCGTACTCGGTGATCTGCAGGTGGCGGCCGGTCTTGAGGTCGACGTAGCGCAGCTCGACCCTGCGGTACGGCGGCGGCTCGGCGCCGCGGCGGCGTCCGGACCCGACGGCGCGGACCAGCGTGGTGCCGTCGGCGAGGACGGCCCCCAGCTCGTCGTACACGTCCTCGCTGCGCTCGTCGACAGGGTCCTGCATCCGTTCATTCTCCCCGACGAGCGTCCTCGGCCGGGAACCGAGGGCTCAGGACGGCCGGGCCATGGCGAGGCGGAAGTCGTGGACGGCGTCGTACCGCTTGCCGGTGACGAGGTGGACCTCGCCGCTGCGCAGCCCGTAGACGACCGACCAGCGAGTGTGGCCCTGGGCGACGGCGCGCAGCAGGTCCATCGCCTGGCGCGCGGCGAGGGTCCCGCCGGTGCGGCGCAGCGTGCCGGTCGCGGTGCGGTACCGGTCGTCGGCCTGCCGGGCCTGCTCGGTCGACCCGGCGAGGGTGAAGTTGACCGCGGCATTCCACGGTTCCTCGGTGCGCTGGGCGACGAGCTCGCCGCCGACGAACTCGACCACCGCGGACCGGCCGTACGCGTCCGCGACCAGGTAGTGCAGTGGCGGTCCGCCGTCGAAGTCGATGTTGTGCGAGTCGAACACCGCGAGCGCCTCGTCCACGGTGGCGGCCCGGTCGAGCACCAGCCGGATGATCCGTACGCTGCCGACCGTGGGACGCTCCGGGCGGGTGCCGCCGTCGGCGCCGGGTACCGCGGCCATCCCGATCGCCAGGCCCTTCTCGTTGAGCCCGTCGAACGGCAGCAGCGGCGCGTCCAGCAGCGCCCGCCGCTCGGCGGCGGTGTCCGGGTCGCCGTCCACACCGAGGTACGACGCGTCCACCATCGACACCGAGGCGTGCCCGTCCGGCGGGTCGGTGAACAACAGCAGCGCCGGGTGGTCGTCCCAGTCGAAGTTCCGCGCGAACACCGGGTCCGCCCGGTTGCCGTAGGCGACGAACAGCGAGCACCCGAACGGCGACGGTGCGGCCGGCTGCGCGACTCCCTTCATCCGGTCGTACGAGCCGCGGTAGGTCATCGTCCACAAGGGGTGGTCGTCCACCTTCCGCAGCGAGGCCAGCGTCGCCGACGCGTCGCCGGTCAGGGCGGGCTCGGGAGTGACGGCAGCGCGGTCGCGTTGTCCGCAGCCGGTCAGGGCCACCGCGAGCAGCAGCCCGGCGGTCACGGCGGCACGGCCGATCATGCCTCGATCATCGGCCGACTCCAGCGGTGATGTCGAGCGGGCCGCCTCGGCTCCGACGTACCGGGTGCACGCTGGTCCTCAGGAGGCCGGCCGCGACCCGAGGAGGGACAGACGATGCGCAGGATCTTCGCCTTCATCATGACCACGGTCGACGGCTACTACGTCGGCGCGGACGGCGCGTTCGACTGGCCGGTGGTCGACGCCGAGTTCGAGGAGTTCGCGGTGCGCCAGCTCGACGACAGCGACACGCTGCTGTTCGGCCGCCGTACCTACGAGGGCATGGCCGCGTACTGGCCGACCGAGGCCGCGAACAAGGACCAGAACGACCAGCGGATCATCGACCAGATGAACGGCTACCCGAAGCTCGTGGTGTCGCAAACGCTCGAGCGGGCCGACTGGGCGCCCACGACCGTCGTCGCTGACCTCGACGAGCTCGCGGCGATCAAGCAGGGCACCGGACGCGACATCGCGCTCATCGGCAGCCCCGCCCTGACCGCGAGCCTGATCGGTGCGGGGCTGCTGGACGAGCTGCGCGTCATGGTCAACCCGGTCGCGCTGGGCGCCGGCGAGTCGCTGTTCGCGGGCATCGCCGACCGCATCAGGTTCGAGCTGCTGCGCACCCGCACCTTCGACTCCGGCAACGTCCTGCACACGTACCGCCCGCTCTAGCCGCGATCCTCCTCGTCGGCATCGCCGGCCCCGGCGACGTGCGCCTCGACCCGGACCGGTGGTGCCGCCTTGCGCCGCAGCCGGTCCTGCTCGGCGCCCAGCAGGCCGAGCATCGCGAGGTCGAGCATCATCCCGCCGACGGCCGCGAACTGGGTGCCGGCGAACTGGAACACCTGGGTGACCAGCAGCGACACCAGTACCGACAGCTCGAACAGCCGGACCGCCCGGGCCCGGTTGCGGCGCAGCTGCACGGCACCGCGCACCGTGAACGTGGCGGACAGCAGGCTGCCGAGCGCCACCCCGATCGCCGGCAGGTCGGTCAGCAGGTGGTTGTTCCGATTGAGCCCGATCACGGCCGCGATCGCGGGAGCGCCGAGCGCCTGCACCACCAGCACCGCGACGACGACCCGCGGCGCCCACGGGTGCCGGGCGATCCGGTCGAACGTGCGCCGCAGTGCGCTCAGCAGCGCGTCCACCGGCGCGATCAGCTCCACGTCGTCGCGCGGCGTGGACGCGAGCAGGGCCCGGGTCTCGGCCCAGCCGGACACGTCCGGCCCGGCCGCTCGCAGCTGCTCGGACGCCGACGACAGCTGCCGTCGCGAGAGCCCGCCCGCGACTCCCTCCACGGCGTGGTCGACGGCGTTCGCCAGGTGCTCGCGCGGGTCGAACGGCCGCCGCGTGGTGAGGAACTGCACGCCGAGCACGAGCAGCACGAAGACGACGTACATGATCG
>DASXRB010000729.1:0-4341 GCA_036506875.1 Kribbellaceae bacterium
AGAAGACCCGGGCGGAGAACCTGATGATCGTGGACCTGATCCGCAACGACCTGGGCCGGGTGTGCGAGCCGGGGACGGTACAGGTGCCGCGGCTGATGGCGGTCGAGAGCTACGCCACCGTGCACCAGCTGGTGACCACCGTGCGTGGCCGGCTGCGGTCCGGCGCCGACGCGCTGGACGCGGTCCGGGCGTGCTTCCCGCCGGGTTCGATGACCGGGGCGCCGAAGATCCGCACGATGGAGATCATCGACGAGCTCGAGCCGTCGGCGCGCGGGGTGTACTCGGGGGCGCTGGGCCACCTCGGGCTGGACGGGCGGGCGGACCTGAGCGTGGTGATCCGCACGGCGGTGATGACACCGGGCGAGACCGTGGTCGGCGCGGGCGGAGCGATCGTGCTCGACTCGGTCGCCGAGGACGAGTACGACGAGATGTTGCTCAAGGCAACCGCCGCGGTCCGGGGGCGGGACGTGTGAGCGGTCCGGGCGAGGGCCGGCCGGCCGCTGTCCTGGTGGCGGACTCGTTCCTGGTCGCGGACGGGCGCGTCCGGGGACCGGCCCTGCACCGGGAGCGGTTCACCCGGTCGTGCGCGCGGCACGGCGTGGACGCCGGCGCGTTCTTCGACGCGTGGGTCGCGGGCCTGCCGCGGGAGGGACGCTGGTTCCCGCGCTGCGAGCTCCGCGCGGACGGCGCGCCGCATTCGTTCGCGCTGCATTCGTTGTTGCGGCCTGCTCCGCCGCAGGGTGGCCCGATGCGGGTGATGGTGTACGACGGACCGGACCCTCGGCGGGAACCGTGGACGAAAGGCCCCGACCTGGAACGCCTCGGAGAGCTGCGGTCCGCGGCGGTCGCGGCCGGCGCGGACGAGGCCCTGCTGACGGCCGCGGACGGCACCGTTCTCGAGGCGGCGTACATGAGCCTGCTCTGGTGGGAGGACGACATCCTGTGCGTCCCGCCCGCCGACCTGCCCGTCCTGCCATCCGTCACGGTCGCGCTGCTGCGCACGATCGCCGCCCGGCGCGGGATCACAGTCGCCGAGCGACGTCGTACCCTCCCCGAGCTCGCAGGCCGCGAGGCCTGGCTGGTCAACGCCCTGCACGGCATCCGTCCCGTGCGCAGCTGGCTGCCACCCGGCCCGCCGGCGGGCGGCGCGGTCAAGGCCTCCGACTGGCAGCGCGAACTGCGCGACCTGGCGCAGCCGCTGCCCGGTCGCTGAGCACGCCGGCGGTCAGGCGGGACCCAGCCGGGGATCGACGCGATGCGGCCGCCTCGAGGTGTTCCCGGCAGGGCGCCGGAGTTGCACATCGCCAGCGGTGTGCGACATCGCCGGCGATGTGCAACTCGCGCAGGGTTCGCCGGACTCAGCTGTTCCGAGTATTCCGTTGCCCGGTGGGTGTGGCGGGGCGGAGACTTGGCGGTGGGGAGGGGGTCTGTGATGGACGGACCGATTCATTACCCGGGGGCGGACCGCGACGCGCAATGGTTCGGTGACGCGTTCCCGGGCGTGACGATGGAGCGGATCGACAAGCTGCTCCTGCACACCACGGAGACCGGTGGCTGGCCGTCGTACGACGGGGGCGCGAAGGCTCCGACGCTGACGTACCACCCGGTCAAGCACAAGTGGCGGCAGCACTTCGAGATCAACCAGTCGTCGCGCGCGTTGCGCGACCCGGACTTGACGGTGGTGAAGGAGAACCGGGCCAACGTCGTACAGGTCGAGATCGTGTGCGCGTGCGACGCGGACAAGGCGGCGAAGGACCACATTCTCGACGTGCGGGACCTGGACGAGCGGGCCCTGCGCGACCTCGGCGAGTTCGCGTCCTGGCTGCACCAGCAGTGGGGTCTGCCGCTGGTGCTGACGCCGGACTGGCTGCCTTTCCCGCAGTCGGCCGGGAACTCGAAGGTGCGGATGACCGGACCGGAGTACGCGGCGTTCAAGGGGATCCTCGGGCACCAGCACGCACCGGCCGGCAAGGGCGAGGACAAGGGCAACGAGCACGGCGACCCGGGGGCGCTGGACGTGCAGAGCATCCTGGCGTTCGCGCTGAGCGCGACGCCGGTGGAGCGGTCGAACGAGGTTGCGGGGCTGGACGAGGAGGAAGAGGACGTGAAACCAACCGACGTCGTCGGGTTCGACATCGACCCGGAGACCAAGGCCAAGACACCGGTCACGCTGGAGACGTTCTTCGGCCGGATGAACTGGGTCTACCAGCAGATCCTCGAGGGCGGGAAGGTCGACTCCGCCCTCGACCGGATCGAGAAGGCCGTCAAGCGGGACTGACCGTCATGTCCCGACCCTAGGCGGCGCCGCCGGGGTGCAGGTGTGTGCGGATCTCTTGGAAGAAGGCCAGGACGGCGCCGGCGTCCGGGAGGTCGGTGAGAGGGCGGGCGGCGCCGAAGGGGGCGTTCCAGAGGTCGGACGGTTCGAGCTTCCACGGACCGACGTACGCGTACGGGACGGCCAGGAAGTCGTCGCCGGGGGAGACGCCGTAGTTGACCTCGTCCTCGGTGATGCCGATGTCGAAGTGCTCCGGCCACAGGATCGGCCGCGACCCCGGGACCAGCGCGCGCAGCGCCTCGTCCCCGATCGCGAAGGCGTCGGCGATCCGGGCCGCCGCGGCCGCGTCGACCGTGATCGGCTGGTCCGGCCGCAGGCCCGGACCGCCCGAGTACACGTCGTCCAGCGGGCTCGCCTCGACGCCGGCCGCCTCCGCCAGCTCCGCGAACGTACCGGTCAGCGCCAGCCGGAGCTCGCCGTCCTCGGACCGGTCGTCGCCGCGTGCCCACGCGTCCTCGTCCGCCCAGGCGTCGCCGTCGATGCCGGCGCCCGCCAGGTGGCCGCGCCGGACGACGAGCTCGACGCCTTCGACGCGCAGGTCGGGTTCCGCGACGGTGCCGAAGCCACCGGCCGTCGCTCTCAGCTCGATCGTCTTGCTGCGCCGGAACTGCGGCCCGGCCAGAACCAGCTCCGCGATCCCGTGCAGCGACAACCGTGTGCTCACCAGTACGTGGGCCATAACGCCCTCCCATCTGTCCCGCCCGGCGGGGATGCCCGGCCATTACCGCTCGGGAAATTCGTCCGCGGCGGCCTGTCTCACCCCCGGTCCCAAGAGCGACTATGCCTCGTAGGGGTGGTTCGCGACACCAGGGAGGGCTTACGGATGACTGACAACGGCTGGCACAAGGTGGACCCGGTCGACGTACCCGACGACGGACGGGTACGCAGCGTCGTACTCGACGGGCACAGCGTCGCGCTGACCCGCTGCAAGGGCACCTTCGGCGCGTTGGAGAACCACTGCCCGCACCAGGGCGGCCCGATCGGCGAGGGCTCGATCGAGAACGGCTGGCTGCGTTGCCCGTGGCACGGGTACGACTACGACCCGCTCACCGGACGCCCGCCGGAGGGCTTCAGCGACGCGGTCACCGCGTACGACGTGGAGCAGCGCCCCGACGGCCTCTACGTCAGGATGCCCGAGGTACCGCGGGCCGGCAGGACCGTCGCCGACGTGCTCGTCGAGACACTGGTCGCGCACGGTGTCACGCAGGTGTTCGGCATGGTGGGCCACTCGAACCTGGGATTCGCCGAGGCGATGCGCCGCGCCGAGGAGCGCGGCGACCTCACGTACGTCGGCATCCGGCACGAGGGCGCCGCATCGTTCGCCGCCAGCGCGTACGGCAAGCTCACCGGCCGCCCCGCCGCCTGCTTCGCGATCGCCGGCCCCGGCTCCACCAACCTGCTCACCGGCCTGTACGACGCGAAGCTCGACGGTGCCCCTGTCATCGCGATCAGCGGCCAGGTGCCGTCCAAGGTCCGCGGCCGCGGCGCCTTCCAGGACGTCGACCTGTCCGCGGTGTTCGCCGACGTCGCGCAGTTCACCACCACCGTCCAGGCCGGCAGCAACCACGCCGAGCTGGCGGCGCTCGCGGTCAAGCACGCGCTCGACGGGCGCGGCGTCGCGCACCTGGTCCTCCCCGACGAGGTGCAGGTGCAGCCGGCCGACGCCGAGGCGCAGAGCCCGCAGGGCAGGTTCGGCCCGCGCGGCCTCCGGCCCAGCCCCGAGTCGTTGCACCAGGCAACCGAGCTGGTGCGCCAGGCGAACCGGCCGGTGATCATCGCCGGGCACGGCGCGCGCGGCGCGGAGACCGAGCTGATCGCGCTGGCCGAGCAGCTCGGCGCTCCGGTGCTGACCACCTTCAAGGCCAAGGGCCTGGTCCCGGACACCCACCCGCTCGGCGCCGGCGTGCTCGGCCGCAGCGGTACGCCGGTGGCCAGCTGGCTGATGAACGAGTCCGATCTGCTGGTCGTGGTCGGCGCGTCCTTCTCCGACCACACCGGCATCGCGT
>DASXRB010000730.1:0-6199 GCA_036506875.1 Kribbellaceae bacterium
ACGACGCGACGAATGAACGCCTGTGGTGATGGTGGGCGCGCAGGTGCGGGATGTGATGAGGGCGGCTGGGCTGGATGTCATGAGGTGTATCCCAGAGTCTTCGCTGCCAGGGTGGTCATGATCTCGGTGGTGCCGCCGCCGATGGCAAGGATCTTCAGGTCGCGGTAGTGGCGCTCGACCTCGGACTCGGTCATGTAGCCGAGGCCGCCGTGCAGCTGCACCGCCTGGTCGACGACCCACTGGCCGGACTCGACGGCGGTGTTCTTGGCGAAGCAGACCTGGGTGATGACGTTCTCACCGGCGGCCGCGCGGACGGCGACGTCGCGGGTGTAAGTCCGCGCCACGTCGACGCGGCGAGCCATCTCGGCCAGGGTGTGCTGCACCGTCTGGCGCGAGATCAGCGGCCGGCCGAAGGTCTCCCGCGCCCTGCACCATTCGACCGTCAGGTCGAGCGCGCGTTGCGCCGCGGCATAGGCCTGCGCGGCGAGCGTGAGCCGCTCGCTCACGAAGTTCTGCGCGATCTGGACGAAGCCCGTGTTCTCCGCCCCGACCAGGTTCGCCACCGGCACCCGGCAGCCGTCGAAGAACAGCTCCGCGGTGTCCGAGCACCGCCAGCCCATCTTGTCCAGCTTGCGGCCGACGGTGAAGCCCGGCGTGTTCTTGTCGATCACCAGCAGCGAGATCCCGTGCGCGCCCGCACCGCCGGTGCGCACCGCGGTGGTGACGAAGTCGGCGCGGCAGCCCGACGTGATGTACGTCTTCGCGCCGTCGACGACATAGACGTCGCCGTCGCGGCGGGCCGTCGTACGCAACGAGGCGACGTCGGAGCCGCCGTCCGGCTCTGTGACCGCCAGCGCCCCGATCAACGCACCGGCCAAGGTCGGCTTCACGTACCGCTCGATCAGCTCCGCGTTGCCGGCGGCAACGATGTGCGGGGTCGCGATGCCGTACGTCATCAGCGAGGCGATCAGCCCGCCCGACGCACCCGCGTAGTGCAGCTCCTCGACCACGGTGAGCTCGTCGAGCAGGTTGCCGCCACCACCGCCGGCGACCTCCGGGAAGCCGGTGCCGAGCAGCCCGGCCGCCGCGGCCTTCTTGTGCAGCTCGCGCGGCAGCTCGCCCTCGCGCTCCCAGGTGTCCAGGTGCGGCAGCACCTCGGCGGCCATGAACCTCCGCACGGTCTCCCGCAGCGCCATGCGCTCCTCGGTCTCGAACGGTCCGCTCACAGCAGCACCTCCGGGATGTCGACATGTCGCGACCGCAGCCACTCCCCGACCGCCTTCGCCTGCGGGTCGAACCGCGCCTGCGACGCGACCCCCTCGCCCAGCAGCCCCTCGATGACGAAGTTCACCGCCCGCAGGTTCGGCAGCAGGTACCGCCGCACCGGCAGCTCGCTTGCCTCGGGCAACAACCGCTTCAGCTCCCCGACGGTCAGCGCGTGCGCCAGCCAGCGCCAGGCGTCGTCGGACCGCACCCAGACCCCGACGTTCGCGTCCCCGCCCTTGTCCCCGCTCCGCGCGCCGGCGATCCGCCCGAGCGGCTCCCGCCGTACCGGTCCGGCCGGCAACGGCTCCGGCAGCTCCGGCTCCTCGGCGTCAGCCAGCTCCAGCGTCTCCGCCGCCGGCTCGATCAGCTTCTCGGACCCGTCAGGCAGCACCACCCGGTGCCGCACCTCGCCGGCGTCGACGTACCCCGCGGTGAACACCCCGTACGGCGACGCGTCCTGCGGCGGCGCCGTCAGGTGGAAGCCCGGGTAGCTCGCCAGCGCCAGCTCGACCGCCGCGTTCGAGAACGCGCGCCCGGCCTTCTTCGGGTCGGAGTCCTTCGCCACGCACCGCAGCAGCGCGCTGGCCCGCTCCTCGGTCTCCGCGTCCGGGCGGTCCAGCCGGGCCAGCTCCCAGCGCACCTCGGCCGGCGCCGCCGGCTCCAGCGCGGCCTCGACCTGACGCTGGACCAGATCCGCCTTCGCCCCGACGTCCAGCCCGGTGAGCACGAACGTCACGTCGTTGCGGAACCCGCCGACGGTGTTCAGGGAGACCTTGTACGACGGGGGCGGCGGCTCGCCCTTCGCGCCCGACAGCCGCACCCGATCCGGTCCGTCCTGCGTGAGTACGACGGAGTCCAGGCGGGTGGTCACGTCCGGCCCGGCGTAGCGCGCCCCGGTCACCTCGTAGAGCAGCTGGGCGGTCACCGTGTCGACGGTCACCGCGCCCCCGGTGCCGTCGTGCTTGGTGATCACGCTGCTGCCGTCGGCCTCGATCTCCGCGACCGGGAATCCCGGGCGGGACATCGAGCCGATCTCGGTGAAGAAGGCGAAGTTGCCGCCGGTCGCCTGGCAGCCGCACTCGATCACGTGCCCGGCCGCGACCGCGCCGGCAAGCGCGTCGTAGTCGTCCCGCGCCCAGCCGTGGTGCGCCGCGGCCGGACCGACGATGACCGAGGCGTCGGTGACCCGTCCGGTGACGACGACGTCGGCGCCCGCGCGCAGCGCCTCCGCGATCCCCCAGGCGCCGAGGTACGCGTTGGCCGTCAGCGGGTTGCCCAGCCCGAGCTCGTCGGCCCGGGCGAGCAGGTCGTCACCGTCGACGTACGCGACCTTGGGCGCCAGGCCCAGCCGGGCCGCGAGCTCGCCGATCGCCCCGGCCAGCCCGGCCGGGTTGAGCCCGCCGGCGTTGCTGACGATCTTCACGCGGCGGTCGAGGGCCAGCCCGAGTCCGGTCTCGAGTTGCCTCAGGAACGTCTTCGCGTAACCCAGCTGCGGGTCTTTGAGTCGGTCCCGCCCCAAGATCAGCATCGTCAGCTCGGCCAGGTAGTCCCCGGTCAGCACGTCCAGCGGCCCACCGGTCAGCATCTCCTCGACCGCACTGAACCGGTCCCCGTAGAACCCCGACGCGTTCCCGATCCTGACCGCCCCGCTCATCTCGCCGCCCTCTCGATCCGAGTGAGCCGGCACTCAGTCGCGGATCCTCGCACGGGAAAGCGCCTTCTTGACGCGAGGATCCACAACTCGACGGCGCCCCCAGCAGGTCGGGTGCCGGCCGAGTGGAGTTCCCGGGCGTGCGTGGCGGGCGCGGGGGTCATGGGCGGGCTCGGGTAGACGGCTGGCGGCCTGAGCCGGAGGGACCGGCGAAGACCTGGATGATGTCGAGCCAGACATCCGCGTCGGCGCCCTCGGCCTTGACCGCGGCGTCGTCGCGGTGCAGGCGTTGCGCGGCCAGCAGGCAGAAGTCGTACGCCGATCCGGTGATCCGCTGGGTCGCGTCTTCCGGACCCCAGGTCCACAGCTCGCCGTCCGGCGCGGTCAGCTCGACGCGGAACTCGGCCGCCGGCGGGGTCAGGTCGTGCAGCAGGTACGCGAAGTTCCGGGTCCGGACCGCCAGATGCGCGACGTGCCGCAGTCGCGCCGTCGGCTCGCGTCGTACCCCGACTGCGTCGGCGACGTCCTGCCCGTGCGCCCACGTCTCCATCAGCCGGGCTGTCGCCAGCGACGCGGCGCTCATCGGCGGCCCGTACCAGCCGATCTTCGTGCCGGCCGGCACCGCCGCCAGGACGCCGGCGAGCCGGTCGCGGTCGGCGCGCCAGCCGGCCAGCAGCTCGGCGGGCGGGATCGCGGCACCCTCGGCGGCGGCCTCGTCGACCAGCCGGAACGCCCGCGCCGCCACCTCCCGTACGTGCGCCGTGAACCCGTCCGGGTCGGTCACCGCCAGCGTCGCCTGCCGGTCGGTCCAGGCCAGGTGCGCGATCTGGTGCGCGACCGTCCAGCCCTCGGCCGGCGTCGGCGTCGCCCAGCCGGCGTCGTCCAGGTCCGCGACCAGCCCGTCGAGCTCCGCGCTCTCCGCCCGCAGGTCGGCCAGTACGACGTCGAGCGTGCTCATCGGCTCTCCCTCGAAGTGAAGGTCAAAAGAAGCTGACGAGCTTGTTTTATCATGGACCACACGCTGTGGCTAGACCTAACAGCGCGCCGGAAACCAGGCCGGTCAGCTTGGTTCCGGCGCCCGTGCAGACTCCGGTACGACGGTGGGGAGGCTCAGCCGGCCGGTTCCAGGACGTCCTCGACCGGCTGGTCGGCGTACAGCTCCTCGATCTCGGCGGCGTACTTCGACGAGATCGGCTTGCGGCGTAGCTTCATCGTCAGCGTGAGCTCGTCACCGCCCGGCTCCCAGAACACCGGCAGGATCCGGAACCGCTTGATCTGCTCGACCCGGGACAGCTTCTCGTTACCCGCGGCGATGCCGGCCCGGATCTGGTCGACCAGGTCGGACAGCGTCGCGAGAGCCTCCGCGGATGCGTCCGGGAGACCGAGCTTGGCGGCCATTCCCGCGGCCAGGTCCGGATCCAGGGTGATCAGCGCCGTGTTGTACGGCCGGGCCTCACCGATCGTCACCATGCCGCCGATCAGCGAGCAGGAGGCCTTGATGGTGTTCTCGATGTTGGCCGGCGACATGTTCTTGCCGGCGGCGTTGATGATGAGCTCCTTCTTGCGGTCGACGATCCGCAGGTAACCGTCCGCGTCCTCGGTCATGATGTCGCCGGTGTGCAGCCAGCCCTCGGAGTCGATCGCTTCGGCGGTCTTCTCGGGCTCCTTGCGGTAGCCCTTCATCACCAGCGGCCCGCGGACCAGGAACTCGCCGTCGCCGGCGATCCGCGACTCCAGCCCGGGCAGCAGCTTGCCGACGGTGCCGAGCCTGGCGTCCTTCGGCGCGACCGCGGTCGCGATGCAACTCAGCTCGGACATGCCCCAGATCTCCGAGATCGGGACCCCGAGCGCGGCGAAGAAGCCGAGCGTGTCCGGCGCGATCGGCGCGGCGCCGGACACCGCCCAGCGCAGCTCGCTGAACCCGAGCTTGGCGCGCAGCTTCGACAGCACCGCCTCGTCGGCCTTCGCGTACTCAGCGGCGAGTTCGGGAGGGATGTCCTGACCGGCCTGCTCGAAGCCGACCTTGCGTTTGCCGACACCCAGCGCCCACTGCATGCCGTGGCGCCTGGCCTCGTCGGGTTCGTGCTGAACGGCCATCTCGACGGCGACCTTGAGTTTCTCCCACACCCGCGGCACCGCAGCCCAGATGGTCGGCTTGCAGTCCGGCAGCGCCGCGGCGATCTGCCGCGAATCGGGTACGACGGTGATCTGGGTGCCGAACACCTCCTGGGCGTAGAGCGCGGTGAACCGGTCGGCGATGTGCGCGCTCGGAAGGAACGACGTGATCCGGTCGCCGAACCGGAAGTCGATCACCTGGGCCAGCGCGGTGGCCTCGAAGATCAGGTTCGCGTGCGTGGTCTCGACACCCTTCGGGTTCCCCGTCGTACCCGAGGTGTAGATCAGCGTGGCGACGTCCTCGGCCTGGACGGCCCGCCAGGTGGAGTCGAAGTCGAAGTCTGCCGGGGCGCGGCTCTTCAGATCGTCGACCGTGATGGTGCCCTCGGGGTTGCCGTCGATGCAGACGAGGTGTTCCAGTAGGACGCCGGAGGCCTTGATCCGGTCGACGTGCTGCTGCTCGCAGATCATCACCTTGGTGCCGGCGTTGCCGAGCACGTAGGACAGCTGCTCGGCCGAGAGCGTGTTGTAGACCGAGAACGACGTGGCGCCGGCGTGCTGCGCGCCGACCTCGAGCGGGTAGAACTCGATCCGGTTCGCCATCATCAGCGCCACCGTGTCGCCGCGCCGCACTCCCAGCCCGGCCAGGCCTCCGGCCACCTCGCGCACCTGGTCGGCGTACTCCCGCCAGGTCAGCGTCTGAGAGTCACCCACGGTCCGCACCGCGACGGCGTCCGGATCGTGCGCCGCGGTGCGCTGGAAGGCGTCACACAAGGTCGCGGGGCTGGTCTGGTCGGTCATGGCGCCCTCCTCGGTGGCTCCCTCGGACGGTAGAGCCGCATGCGCGGGAAAAGCAAGCGGCCGTGCTTGTTTTTACCGAAACAGGCGCGCTTGACGGTGGACGTCGTGCTGTCGGACATCCTGGCGTGGCTGAAGCAGCACGGCTAGTCGCGGGACAGCTCGAACCTGTTGCTCACCAGACACGAAGTGCGCGAACTGTTGCGTTGTGGCGTGGTAGTGAACATCATTGAACAAATCAGTGCACGTCCACCGCCCACCCACAAGGACGAACCATGCGCTTACGTACACCTCTCGCGACGGCGGCGGCCGTCTGTCTCGCCGCCGTCGTACCCGCAACCATCCTGACCGCCGCCCCAGCCGCTGCCG
>DASXRB010000731.1:0-2143 GCA_036506875.1 Kribbellaceae bacterium
CGTGAGCTGATTGGTGTTCCGCTCGTCCGCGTCCATACCGCCATCCTGCCCGATCCTCGCCGAACTTCATGCGCTGGCGTGGCGGAATAGGACGCGGAACCAGGTCTCGGACGTGCCGGCGGCTGACCCCAAAGCCTTGTCACGAAGTCTCTGAGCCCGTGCTCACCTTCTCCATGCCTTCCGGCAGGTCGTCCTGGTGGGTCCGGGCCACGTGGACCACCCCGGTCGGCGTCGGAGCCTCGCCGGCCCGGACCGGCGTCGGTCCGGCCGGCCCGGGGGTGTCGCCGCCGCCGCGGCTGATGCCCTTGAGGATCATCCCGATGAAGCTCGGCCTGCCCTGGGACTTGGAGTAGACGTCGAAGGCGACGGCGCCGAGCAGCACCAGGCCCTTGATGATCTGGACGAAGTTGCTGTCGACGCTCATGTTGGCCAGCCCGAGGTTGAGCACGCCCATCACCAGGCCACCCACGATCGACCCGCTCACGGTGCCGACCCCGCCGGCCACCGCGGCACCGCCGATGAAGACGGCCGCGATCGCGTCGAGCTCGAAGTTGACGCCGTCCTTCGGGTTGGCCGCGTTGAGGTACGCGGTGAACACCAGGCCGGCGATGGCGGCCAGGAAGGCCATGTTGACCATGACGAACAGGTCCACCCGGCGGGTGTCCACGCCGGACAGCCGCGCGGCGTTGGCGTTGCCCCCGACGGAGTAGATGTGCCGCCCGAGGACGGTGCGCTGGGTGATGAAGGTGTACAGCACCACCAGGCCGCCGAGGATCAGGCCGACGACGGGAACACCCTTGTACGACGCGAGCAGCATGCCGAAGACCAGGAGCAGGCCGCAGACCACCACGAGCTTCGACGCGGTGACAGCGATGCGTGGCACGTCCATGTCGTAGCGGCGCAGCTCCGCCCGCTTGCGCAGCTCGAGCCACACGATGACGGCGATCGCCAGCAGGGTCAGCACCAGGGTCGGGTTGTGGTAGCCGGTGTTCGGGCCCATCTCCGGGAGATAGCCGTTCGCGATCTTCTGGAACGCGTCGGGGACGGGGATGCTCTCGGCGTTGAGGATCATCAGGTCGAGGCCGCGGAAGAGCAGCATCCCGGCCAGGGTCACGATGAAGGCGGGGATGCCGACGTACGCCACCCAGAAGCCCTGCCACAGTCCGACCAGGATGCCCAGTGCGAGACCCAGCAGGATCGCCGCAGGCCAGGGCAGGTGCCACTGGTGCATGGACAGGGCCACGGTGGCACCGATGAACGCGCAGACCGAGCCGACCGACAGGTCGATGTGGCCGGCGATGATCACCATGACCATGCCGATCGCCAGGATCAGGATGTAGCCGTTCTGCACGAGCAGCGAGGTCACGTTGCGCGGCTGGAGGAACAGCCCGCCGGTGAGGATCTGGAACATGAGCACCAGCAGGAGCAGCGCCGTCATCATGCCGTACTGGCGGATGTTGCCGCGCATGGCCCGGCGGATCTCCGCGGCGAGCGAGAGGGTCCCGCTCGGCTTGTCGGTCACCATGGGTCAGTCCGCCTTTCGCTGGGTCATGTAGCGCATGAGCACTTCCTGGTCCGCCTTCTCACGCGGAACGTCCGCGGTGATGACACCGGCGCTGAGCGTGTAGATGCGGTCGCAGATGCCGAGCAGCTCGGGCAGCTCGGAGGAGATCACGAGGACGCCGCGACCGCTGTCCGCGAGCTGGTTGACGATCTCGTAGATCTCGTACTTGGCACCGACGTCGATGCCGCGGGTGGGCTCGTCGAGGATGAGTACGTCGGGCTCGGTGAACATCCACTTCCCGAGCACGACCTTCTGCTGGTTGCCGCCGGACAGCTTCGCGACGCCCTCCTCGATGCTGGGCGCCTTGATGGTCAGGCTCCTGCGGTAGCGGTTGGCCGCGGCGACCTCGGCGTTCCGGTCGACGACGCCGCGCCGGCGGATCTTCTTCAGGCCGGCGGAGGTCACCGACACCTTGATGTTGTCGAGCAGGTTCAGGCCCAGGGCCTTGCGGTCCTCGGTGACGTAGGCGAGCCCGGCGTCGATGGCCTGCTGGACCGTGTCGACCTTGATCGGGGTGCCGTTCTTGACCAGTTGTCCGCTCAGCTTGTGGCCGTAGGACTGGCCGAACACGCTGCGGGC
>DASXRB010000732.1:0-1608 GCA_036506875.1 Kribbellaceae bacterium
TGCACCTTCGGGCCCTTGAACCAGTGCCGGGCGGAGACCAGCCAGTAGATGCCGGCGAAGCCGATCACCGCCAGCACCGCGACCGGCGTGTAGTTGAACGTGGTCCGGGAGACCGGGCTGACCTGCGGGAGCATGAACAGCACGGTGATGAAGGCGACCCACACCACCGCGATGGTCCCGATCGGCCTGCTCCACCGTCCCAGGTGCCACGGTCCGCGCTGGAACCGCTCGCCCTGCCGTAGCCGCAGCAGCGTCGGCAGCACGTACGCGATGTACAGGCCGATGACGGCGATCGAGGTGACGGCCGCGTACGCGGTGGTGTTCCACAGGTAGGGCAGGCCGAGGAGGAACGCTCCACCGGCGGCCAGCCAGATGGCGTTGGTGGGCGTCCGGGTGCGCGGGTTGACCCGGTGCCAGAGGTCGGAGGCCGGCACCGCGCCGTCCCGGGAGAACGCGTAGATCATCCGGGAGTTCGCGGTGACCGAGGACATCCCGCAGAACAGCTGGGCCACGACGACGATGAGCAGCAGCAGCTCGCCGCCGGTTCGGCCGACCGAGTCGATGAAGATCTGCGCCGGCGGCGCGCCGAGGCTCGTCGTCGCCTCACCGGCGTAGTCCTGGATGGCGTAGGTCACCCCGACCAGCAGCACCCAGCCGGCCGCCAGCGAGACCAGGATCGACGCGACGATGCCGCGCGGCCCGGCGACCGCGGCGTCCCGGGTCTCCTCGGTCATGTGCGCCGACGCGTCATAGCCGGTGAACGTGTACTGCGCGAGCAGCAGGCCGAGCAGCGCCACGTAGATGCCGGAGCCCCAGCCGGTGTTGTTGACGAACTCGGTGAAGACGAACGAGGTCGACTGGTGGCGGTCCGGCACGATCGCCAGCGCACCGACGATGACAAGCACGCCGATCACGTGCCACCACACGCTGATGTCGTTGAGAAGCGCGACGAGGCGCACGCCGAACGTGTTGAGCAGCCCGTGCAGCACGAGGATCAGTCCGAACAGGAGGATCGTGTGCCAGCGCCGGGCGTCGAAGCCGAACACCAGGTCGAGGAACGCGTTGAGGAAGAACGCGGCGCCGAAGTCGATGCCTGCGGTGACGGCGACCTGGCCGAGGAAGTTGAACCAGCCGGTGAACCAGGACCAGGCCGGGGCGTTGCGGCCGGCCAGCTTGGCCGACCAGTAGTACAGCCCGCCGGCGGTCGGGTAGCTGGAGCAGACCTCGGCCATGGCCAGCCCGACGAACAGCGTCAGCACGCCGACGATCGGCCAGCCCCAGGTGATCACCGCCGGCCCGCCGGTGTTCATCCCGAAGCCGTACAGCGTGAGGCAGCCGGACAGGATCGAGATGATCGTGAACGACACCGCGAAGTTCGAGAACCCCGACATGCCGCGGCGCAGCTCCTGGGCGTAGCCCATCTCGTGCAGCCGCCGCACGTCGGGATCGCGCGGAACGGGCCGCTGGCCGGTGGCGGTCGAGTCGTCCGTGGTCGCCATGAGAGCTCCTCTCGCCCTCGGTGCGCGCGGGGGTCGGGCTGCCGGCGGGGTCCGGGCCGGCCGGCGCGGCTCGCCAGGGCCTGGCTCGCCGCTCCGCTTATGGACTGAG
>DASXRB010000733.1:0-2031 GCA_036506875.1 Kribbellaceae bacterium
CGGGTCGAGCCCGTGCAGCGGAAACACCGCGCGCCGGGTCGCGCCGATCGCGCCGTCCAGCCAGCCCTCGCCGCCCGGTACCCACGGCGTCACGTCGGGCACCGGCCGCTCCCCCATCGACGTCGGCAGTTCGCCGCGCACACCGCGGCCGCGCAGGTGCTCGACCCAACCCGGCGGGATGGGCGTATCGGGGTCGACCGGACGCCCGGAGGCCTCGGCGAGCAGGTGCGTCCAGGTCCGCGGTACGCAGCGCACCAATCCGTATCCGCCGCCGCCGAACGCGAGCCACTTCCCGCCGGTGACCTCGTGCGCCAGCTGGTGCAGCTCGCCGATCGCGGTGCGCTGGCCGTCGATGGTCAGCTCGAGGTTCGCCAGCGGGTCGTCATGGTGGGTGTCGCAGCCGCACTGGGTGACCAGCACGTCCGGCCCGAATGCGCGCACCGCTCCGGGCACGACCGCGCGGAACGCGCGCAGCCAGCCCGAGTCGTCGGTGCCCGGCGGCAATGCGACATTTACCGACGTCCCCTCGGCGGCCCCTCGGCCGATCTCGGACGGCATGCCGGTGCCCGGGAACAACGTCCGCGGATCCTGGTGCAGGCTGATCGTCAGCACGCGCGGGTCGTCGTAGAACGCGGCCTGCACGCCGTCGCCGTGGTGCACGTCGACGTCGACGTACGCGATCCGTTGCGCGCCGGCCTCGAGCAGCGTGCGGATCCCGAGCACGACGTCGTTGAAGACGCAGAATCCGGACGCCCGTCCGCGCATCGCATGGTGCAGCCCACCGGCGATGTTCACCGCGTGCTCGGTGGCACCAGTCCATAGCTGACGAGCAGCCAGGGCCGATCCGCCGGCCACCAGGGCCGACGCCTCGTACATTCCCGGGAAGACCGGGTCGTCGGTGGTGCCCAGCCCGTAGCCGGCGAAGGACGGGTCGGCACCGGCTTCGCGCACGGCCGCCAGGTAGTCCGGGTCGTGCACGGTGAGCAGCTGCCGCTCGTCGGCGGGCACCGGCGCGAGCACCGTCACCGCGTCCAGGACGCCGAGTTCGCGGGCCAGCCGGATGGTGAGGTCGAGGCGGAGCGGGTTGAGCGGGTGGTCACCGAAGTCGTAGGCGAGGTAGCCCTCGTCCCAGACGACGCCGGCCGTACAGCCCATGGCCGCAACGTTATCCCGTGGTGCCTTCCCAGGTCCGGCTGCGACGATGACCGAGTGCTGCGACCTACGTACCCGATCGAGACCAAGCGCCTCTTGCTCCGCCCGCTGCAGGCCGGCGACGCCGACGCGATTTACGCGTACCTGTCCCGCGAGGACGTCTGCCGGTACCTGCTGCACCCGCCGCGCACGTTCGGCGAGGTCGAGGACCGGATCGCCGCCAGCCGCAGCGAGATGACCGAAGCGGGACAGGCGATGCTGCTGGGCGTCACCGAACGTGAGAGCGGCGCGCTCGTGGGCGACGCCGTGCTGTTCTGGCGGAACGCCGAGCATCGCGGCGGCGAGGTCGGGTACGTGTTCAACCCGGACTACAGCGGGCGGGGCTACGCCACCGAGGCCAGCGCCGCGCTGCTGCGGTTGGGCTTCGACGAGCTGGGCCTGCACCGCATCGAGGGACGGATCGATGCCCGCAACACGCCGTCGGCCAGAGTCCTGGAGCGGCTCGGGATGCGCCGCGAGGCACACTTCGTGCAGAACGAGTTCATCAGGGGCGAGTGGACCGACGAGGTCGTCTACGCCGTCCTCGCCGCCGAATGGCGCGACCCGACGTAGCATGCTTATGGCATGCCATAAGCATGCTAATGTCGTGCTGTGAGCAACCTTCAGGTCAAGAATCTCCCGGACGAACTCCACAAGAAGTTGCGCGAGCGCGCGCGAGAGCAGCACACGACGGTTAGCCAACTGGTGACTCGGATCTTGAATCGCGAGCTCGCCCGTCCCTCGATGGACGAATGGTTGGCCCAGCTCGATTCGCTGCCTCGCACGGACAGGAATATCGACACGCAATCGGTGATGGACGAGATCCGCGGTCCATGGCCG
>DASXRB010000734.1:0-1695 GCA_036506875.1 Kribbellaceae bacterium
GATGTCGACTTCGTCAGCAGCGAGCGGGAGGACGCGCTGGCGGTGCCGGTCGTCGCGCTGCTCGCGCTGGCCAAGGGCGGTTTCGGTGTCCAGGTCGTCGACGGGGCCACGACACGGATAGTTCCGGTGAAGACGGGGATATTCGCGGCCGGCCAGGTCGAGATCGGCGGCAAGGGCATCGCCGAGGGCCTCAAGGTAGGCGTCCCGAAGTGACCAGCTCGGCGGAGGCGATCGTGACGCTGCGCGGGGTCGGCCGCGACTACGCCGGCGGGGTCACCGCGCTCCGGGGCGTCGACCTGGACATCGATCGTGGCGAGCTGGTGGCGATCGTCGGGCCTTCCGGATCCGGCAAGACGACGATGCTGAATGTGATGGGCACGCTCGACCGCCCGAGCGCGGGGCAGGTGGACATCGACGGTTTCGACGTCGCCGAGCTGTCCGACCGTGAGCTGTCGGCGCTGCGGGCCTGGCGGATCGGGTTCGTCTTCCAGCACTTCCACCTAGCGCCAGGCGTCTCCGTCTTGGACAACGTCGCGGACGGACTGCTCTACACCGGCGTCCGCCTGCGCGAACGCCGGGAACGCGCCGAAGCGGCGCTCCGCCTGGTCGGGCTCGGCCACCGGCTGACCCACCGGCCGCACGCGCTCTCCGGCGGCGAGAGGCAGCGCACCGCGATCGCGCGGGCGATCGTGGGTGAACCCGCGCTGCTGCTCGCCGACGAACCGACCGGCTCGCTGGACAGCCAGTCGGGCGAGGACGTCGTCCGGCTGCTGCTCGAGCTGAACAAGATCGGGACGACCGTCGTCGTGATCACCCACGAGCAGATCGTCGCCTCGCACCTGCCGCGCCAGGTGTCGATGCTGGACGGCCGGGTGGTCGACGACCGGACGGCGGTGGCGACGTGACGACGCTCAGCCCCGGCCGGCTCGCCCCTCCCGACGTGCTGCGGCTTGGAGCCCACGGGCTGCGAGCCCGGCCACTACGGGTCGTCCTCTCCGCGCTGGGGATCGCAATCGGGATCGCGGCGATGGTCGCAGTCGTCGGCGCGTCCACCTCCAGCCGCGCCCAACTGAACAGCCTGTTGAGCTCACTCGGCACCAACCTGCTCACCGTCGCGCCCGGCAGCACCCTGTTCGGCCAGCAGGCCACGCTGCCTGACCAGTCGGTGGCGATGATCGGCCGGATCGGCCAAGTCGAGTCGGTGACCGCGATCGGGCAGGTCGCCAACGCGAACGTGTACCGCACCAACAAGGTCCCAGCCCCGCAATCGGGCGGCATCGGCACCTACGTGGCGCGCACCGACCTGCTCGACACCGTCGTCGCCAGCGTGCGCTCCGGAACCTGGCTCAACACCGCCACCGCCCGCTACCCCGCCGTCGTGCTCGGGGCCACCACCGCCGAGCTGCTCGGCATCGGCGCCCCCAGCCGAGACATACAGATCTGGCTCGGCGGGCGCTGGTTCACCGTCGTCGGCATCCTCAACCCGGTGCCGCTCGCACCCGAGCTCGACCTCGGCGCGCTGATCGGCTGGCCGGCCGGACGGCGCTACCTCGGCATCGACGGCCCCATCACGACGGTCTACACCCGGACCGACCCGAACGCCGTCCAAGCCGTCCGCGACCTGCTCGCCAGAACCGCCAACCCGGCGCGACCGAACGAGGTCGACGTCTCCCGCCCCTCCGACGCGCTCGCCGC
>DASXRB010000735.1:0-2147 GCA_036506875.1 Kribbellaceae bacterium
ACATCGGCGAGACCGAGAAGCGGCTCAAGCAGGTGTTCGACGCGTGCGAGCGTGCCAACGTCCTGCTGCTGTTCGATGAGGCCGACGCGCTGTTCGGGCAGCGCACCCAGGTCCGCGACGCGCACGACCGGTTCGCCAACATCGAGATCGACTACCTGCTCCAGCGGATGGAGCAGTTCGACGGCGTGGCGATCCTCGCGACCAACCGCAAGAACGACATCGACCAGGCGTTCCTGCGCCGGCTGCGTTTCCTGGTCGACTTCATGCCGCCCGGTCCGGACGAACGGCGCCGGCTGTGGCGGCTGGCGCTGGTCGACCGGTCGCCGACCGGAGAGCCGCTGCTCGCCGGCGACCTGGACTGGGAGTTCCTGGCTGCGCAGCTGGAGCTGTCCGGGGCCGGCATCAAGGCCGCCGCGCTCGCCGCGGCGTTCCTGGCGCGGGCCGAGCGGTCGCCGATCCGCATGAGCCACGTGGTGCACGCCGCTCGCCGGGAGATGACCAAGCACGCGTCCGAACTGCGCTACGCCGCCTGGGAGGAATGAGCCATGCCCGACGTCACCGTGGAACGGCTCACGCTGCGGATCTCCGGCGTCTCGCCGGAGGAGGCGGCCGCGCTGGCGCGGTACGTCGCCGAAGGACTCGGGGGCTCGGCGCTGCCCTCCGGCGGGCGGACCGGGTCGCTGGACCGCCTGTCGGTGCGGGTGCGTACGGACGGCGAGCGCGACCTGCGACGCGTCGCGGAGCTGGCGGTGGCCGAGATCGTGCACGAGATGGCGAGGGAGCAGTAGATGGCGAACAAGTTCATCCGCGGCGCCCTGGTGGAGTTCATGCCCGCCTTCGGGGTGCCCCTGCCGAACGTGATCGTGTTCCAGTTCAACCCGGAGACGATGACCCATACCTGGACGCAGGCGGAGGCGGCCGCCGGCGACCCCACCGGAGCGGTGAAGGCCAATCCGTTGGCCGTGAAGGGCCTGCCGAGTGAGACGTTCAGCTTCAGCCTGATGCTCGACGCGGGCGAGCCGATCGCCGACCGCGACCCGGTCTCCGGTCCGCTCGCCATCGTGTCCGGCGTGTACACCCGGCTGGCCGCACTGGAAATGCTCCAGTACCCGGTGCCGGCCGCGACCGAGGGGCTGGCCGGCGCGGCCGGAGCCGTGGCCGGCGCGGCGGCCGGCGCCATCGGTGGCGCACTGGTCGGCGCCGTGGGTGGGACACTCGCCGCCGCGACCAAACGCCCGGTGCCGGAGAGCCAGGTGCCGACTGTGCTGTTCGTCTGGGGCCCGGGGCGCATCGTGCCGGTCCGGGTCACCGGGCTGTCCGTCACCGAGCGGCTCTATGACGCGCTGCTCAACCCGACCCACGCCGAGGCGACGGTCACCCTGCGCGTGCTCACCCCCGACGAGCTGACGTTCGTCACCGGGCCGTTGTCGTCCATCGCACGGGGTGCGTACACCTACTCGCAGAAACTGCGGGAGGCGCTCGCGCTCGTGAACCTCGGCAACGCCGGCGAGTCCATCGTCGGCATGCTGCCCGTCTGACACGCCACGAGAGGAGACGGCCGCGATGTTCTTCCCCGACAGCCGGTACGCCAGGACCGGGACCTACGAGGTCACCGGCGCGGACGGCACGCCAATCACCGTGGCGCGCCTGCCGCTGCCACCGCCGCACGAGCGTATCGTGCTGCTCGGCTTCCACCCGCGCCGCGACGGCCAGCGGCTGGACGCCATCGCCGACCATTACCTGGGCGACCCGACGGGATTCTGGCGGCTGGCCGACGCCAACGCCGCCGTCGTGCCGGACGCGCTGGCGGTGCGTCCGATGATCGGCATTCCGCCGGCGGGAGCGTGACCAGATGCCGGGCACGTTCCAGCTGCTGTTCGACGGGTCCCCGGTCGACGACGACCTGTACCGGGCGATCTCGTCCGTCCAGGTCGAGGAGAACCTCGACCTGCCCGACGCGATGCAGCTCACGATCGCCGTGAGCCGCACGAAGACCGGCGAGCTGAACTACCCCGCCGACGAGCGGCTACGCCCGTTCGCGAACGTGTCCGTGGTCGCCACTCCAGAAGGCGGCGCCGACGAGTGCATCTTCGACGGCTACGTGCTGTCCCACAAGCTGGGTCTGCGCTCCGGCGTGACCTCGGCGA
>DASXRB010000736.1:0-2075 GCA_036506875.1 Kribbellaceae bacterium
GCGAGGAGCCGTCGGCCGGGGTGGGCCGGCCGGACGCCGGCGACATCATCTCCGGCGGCGATCAGGACGACGTCATCACCGGTGACAACGCCCAACTCGCGAACGTCGCCGCCGGCACCGGCTCCGACCTCACCAAGGGCCGCGGGATGACCAGCGAGCGCAGCATCACGCTGCTCGACCTGGGCCTCGGCACCGCGACCGGACTGTTCGGCGCGGACACCATCCGCGGTGGGAACGGGCCGGACGTCATCCTGGCCCAGCGCGGCACCGACCGCGTCTTCGGTGACGGCGCCTCCGACCTCGCCGAGGGCAACCAGGACTCCGACTGGATCGAGGGCGGGACCGGCTCCGACGACCTGGTCGGCGGCTCGTCCATCATCCTGGCCGGCAGCGGCAACGGTGACGCCGCCCAGGGCCAGCTCGACACCGGCGACGTCATCTTCGGTCAGGACGGCGACGACCTGGAGGCCGGCGACAACGCCGTCATCACCAGGGTGACGCCGTTCAACGACCTGACCTTCCGGATCGGGTCGACCGGGCAGATCACCGAGCGGCGGGCGCTGCGGCTACTCGACCAGGCCAACGGCGCTGGGGCCGGCAGCCTGCTCACCGCACCGGCGGCGAACCGGTTCGGTGTGGACTTCCTCTCTGGACAGTCCGGAGTGGACGTCCTTCTCGGACAAGACGGTGGAGACAAGATCTCCGGCGGCAGCGCCGACGACTACGCCGAGGGCCAGGGCGCGGACGACACGATCTACGGTGACCGCTCGCTGGCGGCCGGTGGGATCAGCCTGCCGGTGGTGGCGACCTGGCCCGACTCGCCATCGGTCGGCTACGACGCCGACGGCGGGGCCGACGGGCAGGACGACCTGATCGGCGGCTCGTCCCGACCCGGGTTCCGGGACGCCGGTGACGTCATCCACGGCGACGGGGTGAGCGACTTCATCCTCGGCGACGGCGGCACCGCGGTCCGCGACGTGCTGACCGATCCGAACGACGGGCACCTGTTCGACCGGGTCTACACGGTGCGCTACCCGGCCGTTTTGCCGGTCGGCGCGGCGAAGATCAGGCACAGCGCCGCGCAGTACCCGTCCACCCGGTTCTGCACGACCGCGCAGGCGACCTGCGAGCCGGTTGGCGCGTTCGGCAACGACACGCTGTACGGCGAGGCCGGGGACGACTTCGGCTACGGGCAGGACGGCGACGACACCGCGTTCGGCGGCGCCGGGGACGACGACCTCTACGGCGAGCTGGGCAACGACACGCTCTCCGGCGAGGCCGGCAACGACGCGATCCTCGGCGACCGCGGTGGCATCCGGGACGTCTACGAGAACGGGTCGGCGTCCGAGACGACGTCGACCGTCCAACCGCCGGCGATCACCTACACCTCGCGGCGGGCCGGCTCGGTGAGCCGGGTCACCGACCAGCTGCACGACGTGCAGGGCGACGCGTTCGTCGGCTCCGGCGCCGCCTCGCCGATGCCGTACGACGGCATCGCGTTCGGCGGCAACGACCGGATCCGCGGCGGGACCGGCCACGACGACCTGCACGCCGGCGTCGGCGACGACCTGGTCAACGGCGACTCCGGCGGCGACACCGCGTTCGGCGACGACGGTGCCGACGTGATCTGGGGCGGCAAGGGCTGCGACCAGGCGGTCGACACCGCGGCCGGCTCGCCGGACTGCTACCTCGGCGGCGTGTTCGACCCGGCCGCCCGCGGCACCGACGACCGGATGCTCGACTACCTGTTCGGCGGCAAGGGCGCGACCAGCGGCCCGTCCGTCGGGCCGAACGGCAACCTCGGCTCGGACGTCATGGACTGGCGGCCGCGCGGCACGTACACCCCGGGCACCGGCTGCACCACCAACCCGTGGCCGGTGACGACCGGCAGCGGAAAGAACGCGACCACGATCGACCCGTGCTCGTGGTTCGAGATGACCGACATCACCGACGCCGACGACACGAACAACCAGCACCACCAGGGCATCGACTGGCTGTACGGCGGCTGGGACCGGGACATCCTGCAGGGCGACGTGGCCGACAACGGCCCCAACCCGGGTGACCGGCTGCTCGAC
>DASXRB010000737.1:0-12508 GCA_036506875.1 Kribbellaceae bacterium
TCCGGCGGAAGGAACCAGCGCCGGGCCAGCTCCACCGCGGGCACCGTCCGCACCGGCTCGATGTCCACACCGACCGGGCCGGACAGCCTGGCCGCCACCGCCACCGCGTCGCCGTCACCGGCGCGGCAGTGGCTGACACTCACGAACAACCGATCGTTGCCAGCGGCAACCCACGGCCGGCCGTCGCGGTCGTGCTCCACGACGAGCTCCGATCGCGCGCGCCCGAGCAGCAGCTCACCGGCGTCCAGCAGCACCACCTGCCCCGTGGTGCTCTGCTCGCCGTGGCGCACCCAGATGTGAATCCGATCCGCCCTGTCGTCGGCGTCCCGACCGGATGCCGCACGCGTATTCACAGAAAGAAGGTATCCCCATGAGGGAAGAGGTCCGCGCGTTCGTCATCGAGTCCCTGCAGGACATGAACTACGACGTCGAGGGCATCGACGACGACACCACGCTCGGCCCGGCGGGCCTCGACGTGGAGTCGCTGGCCCTGGCGGACCTGACGGTCCGCGTCGAGGACAGGTTCGGGGTCCGGTTCGCCGACGACGAGTCCGAGGAGCTCGCGCTGATGACGGTCGGTGAGTTCACCGCCGAAGTCGCCGCGCGGGCAGCGGCCACCGCTGGGGCGACCACGCAGCAGCGTTGATGCCCGGCCTGCCCCCGCCCGGGCGGTCGGAGGTCGTCGCGATGCTCGCCTCGATGGGTGAGCGCACGCCCGACCAGGTCCGGGAGCGGATCGACTCGATGGAGCTCGCCTGGCTCGTGCACCAGGTCGAGCAGAAGTACGGCGTCCAGCTGGACGACGAGCAGCTGGACCGGATGACCACCTTGACAGACGCCGTGACGGTGCTGCACGAGACGGTCGCCCGCCATGGCTGAGCAGGTCTCAGCCGGGCGCGCGGTCGTTGTCACGGGGCTCGCGGTGACGAGTGCGCTCGGCCGCGGCCCGGAGGCGCAGCTGGCCGCCGCGCTGGCCGGGATGGCGGCGTTCGCGCCCCTGCACCGGTTCGACGTGGCGGGGCGCCGGGTCCGGGACGCGGCGACACTGCCGGACGCGGGTCCGCTCGCGGCCGAGCTCGCGGACGCCGTGGACGCGGCCTGCACCGACGCCGGTCTGGACGCGATGGCCCGGGCGGACGCGACGCTGATGCTCGCGGTGCACTCCGACCCCGGTGCCCGGCTGGCCGCCGCGCTCGCGACCGGTGCCGGGCTGGCGGGCGCCCGCCGCGTCTACACGACGGCGTGCGTGTCGGCCAGTACGGCGGTCGCCGACGCCGCGACCCTGATCCGGCTCGGCCGCGCCGACCGGGTGGTGGTCGCGGCGGGCTACCTCGTCGAACCGGACCAGTACGCGCTGTTCGACTCCGGCAGGGCTCTGGCCACCGACGGCGCGGTGCGCCCGTTCAGCCATGGCCGGACCGGGCTGCTGCTCGGCGACGCGGTCGCCGCCGTCGTCCTCGAGGCGAAGCAGGTTGCCCAAGGCAACCATGCCGAGATCGCGGCCTGGGGGCGCACCGGCGACGCCTACCACCCGGTGCAGCCGCATCCGGAGGGCCGGGGTCTGGCCGCCGCGATCGTGGCGGCGCTGCGACGCGGTGGCATCGGCCCGGACGAGATCGGCTACGTGAACGCGAACGCGACCGGCACCGGCTACAGCGACCGCTCCGAGGCCGCCGCCCTGCGCGCGGCACTCGGCCACGCCGCCGCGACGGTGCCGGTCAGCTCGACCAAGTCGGTGCACGGTCATGCCCTGGAGGCCTCCGGCCTGCTGGAGCTCGTCGTGACCGTGCTGGCACTGCGGCACGGCAAGCTGCCGGTCAACGCGGGCTTCACCGGGCCGGACGAGCACTGCCCGCTGGACGTGATCACCGCGGCGCCGCGGCCGGCCGGGTCGTCGTACGCCCTCAGCCTGAACGCGGCCTTCGGTGGCGCGTGCACCGCCCTCCTGGTGCGTGCGTCATGACCGCGCGGCTGCGAGTGCTGGCCGAGGCCGCGTGGCCGGAGCCGGGTGACGGCTCGCCGCCGCCGGTGCCCGGGCTGGTGCACTCGTCGTTCAGCCCGCTGGTCGCGGCCGTCGCGGATCGCTGCCTGGGCCGGCGCGATCCGGCGGCGGCGCCGGAGCGGACGGCGCGGACGGCGGTCGTCGTGGTCAGCGCCAGCGGCGACGCCGACAGCGCGGAGCACGTGGCGGCGACGGTGGCGGCCGGTGGCAGGCCGGGACCGCTGTTCTTCTTCCAGTCCGTGCCGAACAGCGTCGCCGGGCACGTGACCGGGCGGTGGGGGCTGCGCGGGCCGGTGGTGTGCGTGAGCCCGGTCGGCGACCCGATGGCCGACGGGCTGGCCGAGGCCGAGCTGCTGATCGACGACGACGCCTGCGACGAGGCGCTGGTGGTGCTGGTGGAGCAGCGGCCGCAGGACTCCGCCGCGGCGGTCCTGGTGACGAGAACGGGAGAGACGAGATGAGTGAGAACCCCAGACCGCGCAGCTGGCGGGCCACGCTGGCCGCGGACCCGCTGATCGGGGCCGGCAACGTGCTCGCCCGGGTGCTGGCGCTCGGCGCCGACCCGGCCGGGCCCGGGCTGACCTTCGACACCGTCGTCGACGGCCGCCCTGCCGAGCAACCGCTGACCCTGGGCGAGCTCGACGAGCGGGTGAACGCCCGGGCCGCCTGGCTGGCCGTGCGCGGCATCGGCCGGCGCGACCCGGTCGCGGTGTGGGCGACGGCCGCCGCCGACATCGTGCTGAGCTTTCTCGCGCTGACCCGGCTGGGCGCGATCCCGGCGCTGATGAACGGCAGGATGCGCCCGGAGATCGCCGCCGAGTACATCCGCCGGCTGCGCGCCACCGGCGTGCTGGCCGACGACGCCCACCAGGAGCTGCTGGCCGGCCACGACCTCGGCACGCCGGTCCTCGGCAGCCCGGCCGACGCCGGTACCGGGGACCCGGCCGCATCACCGCCGCATCACCGGCACCACCCGGACGACCCGATCTCTATCACCCACACCTCCGGTACGACGGGGGTGCCGAAGGCGGTCCTGCATACCCACGGCACGCTGTTCGCCGCACCGCGGCACCTGCTGTCGATGCCGCAGGCGCAGGGCACCGGGCGGATCCTGAACGCGCTGCCGATCCCGCACACCGCGACGATCCTGATGGTCAACCAGGTGCTCGGGAACCGCGCCGAGATGCTCTGCCTGTCCCAGCAGGACGGTGACTACGTGCTGGACGCGATCGAGCGGTGGCGCCCGGAGGCGGTCTACGGCTTCGCGGTCACCTGGGCCGGTCTCGCGCGGCACGACCTCACGCGGCGCGACCTGGACTCGGTGCGGATGTGGTTCAACACCGGCGACTGCGCGCACGAGGCGCACATCCGCCGGCTCGTCGCGGTCGGCTCCCGCGAGGTCGTTGCCCGCGGCCGTGACACCCGCAGGGGCCGGGTGACCGAACCCGGGTCGCACTTCATCGACGGCATCGGCTCCAGCGAGATGGGCCACAACGGGTTCCACATCACGCACACCAAGGACAGCGACCACTACGGGCGCTGCATCGGCAAGCCGTACCAGTTCGCCGAGGTCGCCGTGCTGAGCCCGGCCGGCGAGCACCTGCCGCCCGGCAAGGTCGGCCTGCTCGGGTTCAAGTCGCCGACGCTGTCGCCGGGTTACTGGAACGACTCGGTGACCACGTACCGGTTCCGGCTGGACGGCTGGTTCCTCACCGGCGACCTGGTGTACGTCGACGAGACCGGTCACTGGTTCCACCTGGACCGGGTCCCGGACGCGGTGGCCGGCTACGACAGCGGGATCTACACCGCGGTGTCGGAGGAGCGGATCCTCCAGGCACTGCCGGACGTCCTGGACTGCACCGTGGTGGTGGTCCGGCGCGACGGCGGCCCGGTCACCGACATCCTGCTGGAGCTCGCGGACGACGCGGACCCGGACACCGACCGGACCGAGGCGGTGAAGGCCGCCGTCGGCGAGACGGTCGCCGCGACCCTGCGCAAGGTCGAGGCCGTCCGCTCGGGCGAAATGCCGCTCACCGTGACCGGCAAGGTCCGCAAGGTCGCGCTGCGCCAGGAGCGCACGCCATGACCGCCACGATCACCGGAATGGGCCTGCTCACCCCGGTCGGGCGCGGCGCGGACGACGTCTTCGACGCCCTGCTGCACGGGCGGTCCGGGATCACCCGGCCGCCGGAGGGCCACGCGGCCGCGGACTCGGTCGAGGTCGGCGGCTTCCTGCCCGGGGAGCTCGCGGACATCGACCCCCGCACCGTGCAGAAGGGGCCGGACGCGAACACGCTCGACCGGACCGTCGTACTCGCCCTGCTGGCCGCGGCCGACGCCCTCACGGACGCGCAGCTGGAGGTCGGCACCGACGCCGACCCCGCCCGGGTGGCGGTGATCATCGGCGGCGTCGGCGGGATGGCGACGCTGGAGGCCCAGGTGCTGTCCCGGGCCGAACGCGGCCGGGCGGCGGTCAGCCCCTACCTGCTGACCGGGATCCTGCCGAACATGCCGGCCGCCCGGGTCGCGATCCGGTTCGGCATCCGCGGCTACTCGTCCTCGGTCGGCACGGCGTGCGCCTCCGGCGCGCAGGCGGTCGCCGACGCGGTCCGGCTGCTGCGCTGCGGTGAGGCCGACGTGGTCGTCTGCGGCGCCAGCGAGGCACCGCTGTTCCCGACGTTCGCGGAGACCTTCGGCAACGCCCGGGCGCTGGCCCGCGGCTGGGACGACCCGGCCGAGTCGAGCCGGCCGTTCGACGTACGACGCAACGGGTTCGTGCTGTCCGAGGGCGCGGCGCTGCTGGTGCTGGAGCGCACCGAGCACGCCGACGCGCGCGGCGCGGCCGGGTACGCCGACGTCAGCGGCTACGGCGCCACCTCCGATGCACACCACCCGACGGCGCCGCGGCCGGACGGGGAGGGCGCCGCCGAGTGCATGCGCCGGGCACTGCGGTCCGGCGGCGTGCGGCCGGACGACGTCGGCTACGTCAACGCCCACGGCACCGGGACCAAGCTCGGCGACGTCGCCGAGTCGGTTGCCATCGGCAACGTGTTCGGCGAGCACGGACCGGCGGTCAGCTCCACCAAGGCACTGACCGGGCACATGCTCGGCACCTCCGGGGTGGTCGAGGCGGCGGCGAGCGCGCTCGCGGTCGGTCGCGGCGTGCTGCCGCCGACGTACAACCTCGACGAGCCGGACCCGGCCTGCCCGCTGGACCACGTCCGCAAGAGCCCGCGGGACGTAGCGCCCGCGTTCGCACTGTCCAACTCCTTCGGCTTCGGCGGGCAGAATGTCAGCCTGCTGCTGGGGCCGGCGACCACCACGAAGCGACGGTGAGGGGAGCCTCATGGAGATCTACGGAATCGACCACGTCGAGCTGTACGTGGGCGACGCACGCCAGTCGGCGTTCTATCTCGGTACGGCGTTCGGCCTGCAGACCCACGGCCACGGCGGCCCCGAGACCGGCCTGCGCGACCAGCGCTCGCTGCTGCTCCGCGAGGGCGAGGTACAGATCGTGCTCACCTCCGGCCTGGTCGCCGACCACCCGGCGACGCGGTACGTGCAGAAGCACGGCGACGGGGTGGCGGTGATCGGCCTGGAGGTCGACGACGCCACCGCGGCGTACCAGGTCCTCACCGAGCGCGGTGCGGCACCGCTGTCGCCGCCGACGACGTACATGGCCGGGACCGACGTGACCGTCGTGGTCGCCGAGGTCGGCGGCTTCGGGGACGTCGTGCACCGGCTGGTGGAGCGGCGCGGGCCGCGGCGGGAGTTCCTGCCCGGCGTGATCACGATCGTCGAGCCCGACACGTCGCAGGCCGACGAGAAGCTGTTCAGCGAGATCGACCACCTGGCGATCTGCGTCCCGGCCGGCGAGCTGGGCAGCACCGCGCAGTACTACGAGCGGGTCTTCGGGTTCCTGGAGATCTTCGAGGAGTACATCGAGGTGGCGGGGCAGGGCATGGACTCCAAGGTCGTGCAGAGCCCGTCGCAGCACGTCACGTTCACGCTGATCGAGCCGGACCCGAACCGCAAGCCCGGCCAGATCGACGAGTTCCTGCAGTGGCACGCCGGTGCCGGGGTGCAGCACATCGCGCTGCTCACCAGCGACATCGTCGAGGCCGTCGGCACGCTGTCCGAGCGGGGCGTGCGGTTCCTCGGGTCGCCGAAGACGTACTACGACCATCTCGAGGAACGCGTCGGACACGTGGACGCCTCGCTGGACGACCTGAGCCGGCTCGGCATCCTGGTCGACCGCGACCACTGGGGCCAGCTGCTGCAGATCTTCACCGAGTCCATGCACGTCCGGCGGACCCTGTTCCTGGAGCTCATCGAGCGGCGCGGGGCCAGGACCTTCGGTGCCGGGAACATCAAGGCGCTGTACGAGGCCAAGGAGCGCGAGCTGCACGGAGTGGCCTCATGAGCGAGTTCACGTTGACCGACGCCGAACGGGCACTCCTGCCGACCGACGAGGATGTCGCGTTCTACGCCGAGCACGGCTGGTACCTGTCCCGGAAGCTGCTCGCCGACGAGGAGGTCGAGGAGCTGGTCGCGGTCAGCGAGCGGTACTACGCCGGCGAGCGGGACCGCCGGCTGCCGGTCCGGCCGCCGAAGCTGGCCTACTGGGAGCCGTCCGACGGTGAGGTGCAGCGGCACAACGACTACGTGCACTACGAGTCCGACGCGTTCGCGAAGCTGCTGCGCAAGCCGCTCATCGGCGCGGTCGCGGCCCGGCTGGCGCAGGCCGACACGATCCGGATCTTCCAGTCCACGCTGATCCTCAAGCCGCCGGTGGCCGGCGAGCCGTCGAACATCGTGCCCTGGCACTTCGACAAGCACTACTGGTCGTCCTCGTCGTCGGACCGGATGCTGACGGCGTTCGTCCCGTTCCACGACTGCGGGGCCGAGATGGGCACGATCACGATGGTCGACGGATCGCACCGGTGGCGCGAGATCGGTGCCGACGACACCGTGGTGCGGCACTTCGCCGAGCGGGACAAGAGCCAGCTGGACCAGATGCTGGCCGAGAACGCGGCGTACAACGGCGTCGAGGTGGTCAAGGTCCCGATCGAGATCCCCAAGGGTCACCTGAGCTTCCACCACTGCCGCACCTACCACGGCAGCGGCGCCAACGTCAGCGGCCGGCCGCGCAGGGCGGTCTCGTTGCACCTGCAGGACGGCGGCAACGCCTACCGCGAGTTCGCGCTGTCGGACGGGACGCTCGCGTCGTACAACCACGACGCCGTGGTGCGTCGTACCGCCGACGGCCGGCCCGACTACGCCGACCCCGACTTCTGCCCGGTCCTCTGGACCTCCGCCCGGTAAGGAGAACCACCAATGTCACGGTACGACTGGGGACAGACCCACCCCGGCATCGAGCGCCTCGAGAAGGAGGTGCACGACGCCCGCGAGCGGGTCGTCACGCACCCGCTGTACGCGAGCCTGGACAGCCACGAGGCGATCGTCACCTTCATGGAGCACCACGTCTTCGCGGTGTGGGACTTCATGTCGCTGCTGAAGTCGCTGCAGCGCGCGCTCACCTGCGTGACGGTGCCCTGGATCCCGACCGAGCACACCGGCAGCCGGCGGCTGATCAACGACATCGTCATGGTCGAGGAGAGCGACGAGCTCGGCGACGGGTTCATCAGTCATTTCGAGCTGTATGTGAACGGCATGAAGGAGGCGGGCGCCGGCACGGCCGCGATCGAGAAGCTGATCGGCCTGCTCCGCGACGGTGGCGCTGTGGTGGAGTCGCTGGCCGCCGCCGGGGTGCCGCGGCCGTCGGTCGACTTCGCCGGTACGACGTGGAGCATCATCGAGACCAAGCCGGTGCACTGCCAGGCGGCCGCGTTCGCGTTCGGGCGTGAGGACCTGATCCCGGACATGTTCACCCAGGTGGTCGCGGTGAACGAGCGGTCGCGGAAGCTCGGCACGTTCGTCGACTACCTGGAGCGGCACATCGAGGTGGACGGCGAGCAGCACACGCCGATGGCGATGCAGATGCTCGCCGACCTGTGCGGTGACGACGAGGCGAAGTGGCAGGAGTGCGCCGACACCGTCAACACGGCGCTCGCCGCCCGCGCGAAGCTGTGGGACGACATCCTCGCGGCGATCAAATGACACCTGATCCGGCTGCGCTCTACCGGACCGTGCGGTTGATCCGGCGGTTCGAGGAGCGTGCCGTCGAGCTCGTGCGGTCGGGCGAGATCGTCGGCGGCATCCACCCGTACACCGGCCAGGAGGCGGTCGCGGCCGGGGTCTGCGCCGCGCTGCGGCCGGACGACCTGGTCACCGGCACCCACCGCGGGCACGGGCACGTGCTCGCGAAGGGTGCCGATCCGGCCCGGATGATGGCCGAGCTGCTCGGCCGCGAGACCGGGCTGAACCGCGGCCGCGGCGGGTCCATGCACGCGGCGGACTTCAGCGTCGGCATCCTCGGGGCGAACGCGATCGTGGGTGCGTCGGGTGCCATCGCGACCGGCGCCGCCTGGGCATCCCGGCGGCTCGGCCGCGACCAGGTCGCCGCGACGTTCTTCGGCGACGGCGCGGTCAACGAGGGAATGTTGCTCGAGGCATTCAACCTGGCGGCGCTGTGGAAGGTGCCGGTGCTGTTCGTCTGCGAGAACAACGGCTACGCCACCACGATGCCGGTCGCGGGCGCCGTCGCGGGCAGCATCACCGGGCGCGCCGAGGCGTTCGGCATCCCGGCCGAGACCGTCGACGGGCAGGACCCGGTGGCCGTGTACGACGCGGCTGCGCGGGCGGTCGCGCGGGCCCGGGCCGGCGACGGGCCGGCGTTCCTGGAGTGCATGACGTACCGCTTCGGCCCGCACCACACGTTCGAGCTGCGGGCCCGGCTCGGCTATCGCACCGAGGAGGAGGTCGCCGCGGCCCGTACCCGCGACCCGGTGGAGATCCAGGGCGCGAGGCTGGCGGCCGGCGACCGGCAGCGCATCGACGCCGAGGTCGAGCGGGTGCTGGACGAGGCGGTCGCGTTCGCGCTGGCCGGCCCGCACCCGGACCCGGCCGGCGCCCTCGACCACCTCTACGCGACGGAGGCCGGCTGATGCCCAAGCTGTCCTACCTCAAGGCACTCAACCGCGCGCTGACCGACGAGCTCGAGCGCGACGAGACGGTGTTCGTGCTCGGCGAGGACATCCGCGCGGCCGCGTCGAACCTGACGGCCGGGCTGCACAAGCGGTACGGCGACGACCGGGTGCTCGACACCCCGCTGTCCGAGCAGGCGTTCACGAACTTCGCCACCGGCGCGGCGCTGGCCGGGATGCGGCCGGTGATCGAGTTCCAGATCCCGTCGCTGCTCTTCCTCACGTTCGAGCAGATCGTGAACCAGGCGCACAAGTTCTCCCTGATGACCGGAGGACAGTGCACGGTGCCGGTCACGTACGTCGTACCGGGGTCGGGGTCGCGGACCGGGTGGGCCGGGCAGCACTCCGACCACCCGTACAGCCTGTTCGCGCACGCCGGGGTGAAGACCGTCGTACCGGCCACCCCGTCGGACGCCTACGGGCTGCTGGTGGCGGCGATCCGGGACGACGACCCCACGGTCGTGTTCGCACCCGCGGGCGCCATGGCCATCCGCGAGGACGTCGACTTCGCCACGCTCGCACCCGTCCCGCTCGGCCGGGCGCGGATCGCCCGCGAAGGCGGCGACGTCACGATCGTTGCCGTCGGCCACCTCGTCCAGGACGCGCTGGCGGTCGCGGACGAGCTGGCCGAGCGGGCGTCGGTGGAGGTGCTGGACCCGCGCACGCTCTACCCGTTCGACGCCGCGACGTTGCTGGCGTCGCTGGCCAGGACCCGGCGGCTGGTCGTGGTGGACGACTCCAACCGGACCTGCGGGTTCGCCGCCGAGGTGCTCGCGATCGCCGCCGAGCGCGCGGACCTCGCGACGCCGCCGGTGCGGGTCACCCGGCCGGACGGCGCGGTGCTCCCGTTCGCGCCGGCGCTGGACCGGGCGGTGCAACCCGGGCGGGACGCGCTGCTGGCCGCCGTACGGAAGGTTCTCGACGAGGGGGACGGATGACCGAACAGATCACCAGGACGCGAGGCGGCGCCGGCGAGGCGTGGCCCGTGCTACCGGCCGACGTGCGCGACGCACTGGTTGCCCTGGGCAAGGAGTCGTGCCGGTCGGTGTACGACGGCGTGGCGCTGATGGAGACGTCGTACCGGCCGGTGCGGCCGCCGGTGCTCACGAAGAGCGGCTACGCCGAGATCACCCGGGTGTCCCGCACGGTGGCCGGCCTGATCGTCGCGTCCTGCCGCCGGCGGGCCGCGACCGCCGGTGAGCTGCGCGAGGCGCTCGGCGTGCCGGCCGGCCGGGTGCAGCTGCTGGACGAGGACGAGCCGCTGACCGACCGGCTGGTCGCCGCGGTCCGCGCCGACGTGCTGCTGGAGAACGGCGTGCCCCGCCTGGTGGAGTGCAACATCGACTCCGCGCTCGGCGGCGTGTTCGACTCCGACGGGATCGCGCGCCGGTTCCTCGCCGCCTATGCCGACGACCCGGTGCTCAGCGCGGCCGGGGTGGCGGTGCCGCCATCGGCGATCGACGCCCGGTACGAGGCGATGAAGGCCGACCTCGGGCTGGCGGACGGCGCGCCGGTCGCGATGCTGTTCCACCTGGACAGCGGCTACCCCGGCACCGACCGGCCACTGGAGATGATGAAGCTCCTGGAGCCGTTCTGCGCCCGCGGCCGCGAGCTGGGCATCGGCATGAGCGTCCACCCACTGGAGTGGCTGGACCTCGACGACACCGGCCGGCTGCGTGCCGGCGACCGGATCGTCGACGGGGTGATGCGGATGTTCATCCCGCGCACGCTGCCCGACAGCTCGGGCCTCGGTGCCCTGCGGGCGGCGCTGCGCAGCGGCACGGTGCGGATGTACCTTCCGGCCGCGACCTGGCTGCTCGGCAACAAGGCGGTGTTCGCCTGGTTGTGGGAGGACCTCGGCGCGATGAGCGCCGAGGACGCCGAGGTCGTGCGCCGGCACGTGCCGCGCACCGAGTGGGTGACCGGCGCGGCCGTCGACCGCGCGGTCGAGGACCAGCGGCGGCTGGTGCTCAAGCCGTCCGACGACTACGGCGGCCACGGTGTCGTCATCGGGCCGGACGTGACGGCGGCGGAGTGGCGGGAGGCGCTGCGGCTCGCGCTCGGCGCCGGCGGCTACGTGCTGCAGCAGCACATCGCGGCCGACCCGCTGACCATGCAGTTCCTGGACCTCGCGACCGACGAGGTGCTGACGGCCGAGGTGCCGTTCTGCATCGCGACGTACCTGTTCGCGGGCCGGCCGGCCGGCGCCTACACGCGGTTCTCGCCGCCGGGCGCCGGCGGTGTGGTGAACCTGCACCAGGGTGCGCTCACCAGCGGGCTGCTGCTGGTCGGCGACGGCGAGGGCTGAGGCGTGGCCGGGGGGTTCGACGCGTGGCCCGACCTGCCGGCCTCCCGGCGGGAGGCGGTGCTGGCCGCGGGCCGGGAGGGCTGGCGGCGGGTGTTCGACGGCGTCGCGTCGTACAACGAGAGCGACCGGCCGCTGCGCCCGGTGTTCCTGACAGCCGAGCGGTACGACGAGCTGACCGTCCTCACCGACCGGCTGCTGCAACTCGTGCTCGACGCCTGCCGGCGGCGGGCCGGGACGGCGGGTGAGCTGCGCAAGGCGGTCGGCGTACCGGACGGGCTGATCGAGTTCGTGGACGACGACGAGCCGGTCGACGAGCACCTGGTGATGTCCGGCCGGCCGGACCTGCTGATCAGCGACGGGGTGCCGAAGCTGGTCGAGTTCAACGTGGGCAGCGACGTCGGCAGCGCGTGGGACTCCGACCAGGTGTCCGCGCGGTTCCACCGGCTGTACGCCGAGCACGGCATCGGCGGGTTCGCGCCGCCGCCGGTGTCGGCGACCGAGGGCCGGTTCGCGGCCATCGCGGGCGCGCTCGGGATGCGGCCGGGGGAGCGGCTGAGCATGGTGTTCCGCTCCGACGGCGACTACCCGGGGATGGACGACGTCGACGGGCTGATCCGGGCCCTGGACCCGTTCGTCGAGCAGGCCCGCGGACACGGGCTCGACATGGACATCGTGCCGGTGTCCCGGCTGCGGCTCGACGCAGCGCAGCGGCTGTGGTCGGGGGACCGGCCGGTGGACGGCATCCTGCGGATGTTCGTCTGCTCCGGCATGCCGGGCAGCGCCGGGCTGGACGCGATGACCGCCGCCCTGCGCTCGGGGACGGTCCGGATGTTCACCACGTCGGCGAGCTGGCTGCTCGGCAACAAGCTGGTGCTGGCCTGGCTGTGGGAGGACGTCGACGGGCTGCCGGACGCCGACGCGGAGCTGGTCCGCCGGCACGTCCCGCGCACCCGTCTCCTCACGTCCGGCCTGCTCGCCGGCGCCGTCGCCGGGCGCGAGGGGCTGGTGCTCAAGCCGGCCGACGAGTTCGGCGGGAACGGGGTGCTGGTCGGCGCCGAGTGCGACGCCGGCCGGTGGCGAGCCGACCTCGAG
>DASXRB010000738.1:0-9987 GCA_036506875.1 Kribbellaceae bacterium
TACCGCCCGGGGCGTCCGGGTGGTGCGGCCGGACGAGCTGACCGGCGAGGCGCTGCTGGCCGAGCGGGCCGACCCGGAGGCGCTGGCGCTGCTGCTCTACACGTCCGGCACCAGCGGGTCGCCGCGGGCCGCGATGCTGACCCACCGGGCGCTGCTGGCGAACGTCGAGCACCTCACCGGCCTGGCCGAGCGCGGCGACGAGGCCGCGATGACGTCGGACGACGTGGTGCTCGGGGTGCTGCCGCTGTTCCACGTGTTCGGGCTGAACGCGGTCCTCGGCTGGGTCTGCGCGACCGGGGCCGGCCTGGTGCTGGCGCGGCGGTTCGACCCCGAGGGCACGCTGGCGCTGGTCCGCGAGCACCAGGTGACCCGGCTGCCGGTGGCGCCGCCCGCGATCGTCGCCTGGCTGCGGCGTCCGGAGCTCGCCGAGTCGCTGGCCTCGGTGCGGATGGTGCTGACCGGGGCCTCCGCGCTGGACCGCGGGGTCGCCGAGCGGTTCCACGAGGTCACGGGGCTGTACGTCCACCAGGGATACGGCCTCACCGAGGCCGCGCCCGCCGTGACCACCACGCTCGGCTCCGGCCGGGAGCCCGCGCCCGGCTCGGTCGGGATGCCGCTGCCCGGGGTGGAGCTGCGGATCGTCGACGAGCAGGGCGACGACGTCGAAGGTGACGACCCGGGCGAGATCCTGGTGCGCGGCGCGAACCTGTTCTCCGGCTACTGGCCGGACGGCGCGGACGGGCCGGGGGAGGACGGCTGGTACGCGACGGGTGACGTCGGCTACCTCGACGGCGACGGGCAGCTGTTCCTGGTCGACCGCAAGCGCGAGCTGATCATCGTGTCCGGGTTCAACGTGTTCCCGGTCGAGGTCGAGGACGTGCTGCAGTCCGCGCCCGGTGTGCGCGAGGTGGCGGTGATCGGGGTCCCGAACGCGGAGACCGGCGAGGCGGTGAAGGCCTTCGTCGTACCGGCTCAGGGCGAGACCGTCGACCCCGCCGCGGTGCTCGAGTACGCCGGGACCCGGCTGGCGCGGTTCAAGTGTCCGGCCGAGATCGAGGTGGTGGACCACCTGCCGCACTCGGTGACGGGCAAGGTCGCCAAGGGCCGGCTCCGTGAGGGAGCGCGGTGAGTACGACGAGGGTGACCGTCTACTCCAAGCCCGGGTGCCACCTGTGCGAGGACGCCGTCGCGATCGTCGGCGCGGTGTGCTCCGAGCTCGGTGTCGGCTGGACCGAGGTCGACATCACCCGGGACCCCGAGCTGTCGCGTGCCTACGGCGAGCAGATTCCCGTCACGTTCGTCGACGGCAGGCAGCACGACTTCTGGCGGGTCGACCCGGCCCGCCTCCGCAACGCACTCGCGGGCTGACCGGTATAGGGACTTTGGTCCCGGTCCTTCGGGACCATCGACCACTACACACAGTCACCGCCACTCGGAAGAGTGGCCTCAGCGGCTGCGCTGCGTAGCCGCTGGGGGTGAGCGTTGATCCGCCGGGGGGATTGGTCGCCGTACGGGCCCGGGCGGGAAGCAGAGGCGAAACCGGCACCCGTCCACGTACCCAGCGGGGAGCCCCAGCATGCCCACTCGACCCCTACGCCGCCGTGTCCGAGCTGCCGGCTGGACCGGCGCCACCCTGGTGATCACCGCCGCCGTCGTGCTCAACGGGAACCTGCTGCCCGCCCAGGCCTCGAGCGTCACCACCGCCACCTTCACCGGTGGCACCGGCACCGTCTCGTCCGGCGGCACGCTGTACGCCAAGCAGGGCGGTGCGCTGACCCTGACCGTCAACACCAGCGCGGATACGAAGTGCGTCGACGTCGCCGGTGCCTTCACCGACCACGCTCAGGCGTCCCCGGCCAAGTCGACGTGGACGTTCACCATCACCGCGGGGTCGGGTGACGGTACCCAGGCCGTGACGGTGACGGCGTCGCCGAGCGTCAACACACAGGGCAAGTGCACCGGCACGTCCGGCTCCGCCCAGGCGTCGTACGTGCTCGACAACACCGGCCCGGCGGTGACCGCGGCGCTGATTCCGGCGGCCAACGCGGCGGGTTGGAACAAGAGCAACGTGGGTCTCACCTGGTCGGCGTCCGACACCGGATCCGGAGTCGGCTCGGGCCCGGTCCCCGCCTCCGACTCCGTGACCTCGAACACCGCGGGTGTGCTGAAGTCCGCGACCGCGTCGGACCGGCTCGGCAACAGCGGCAGCGGTTCGGTGCTCGTCAAGCTCGACAAGACCAGTCCGACCATCTCCGCCGGCCGCTCCCCGGCCGCCAACGGCTACGGGTGGAACAACACCGACGTGACCGTGACGCTCAGCTGCGCGGACGCGCTGTCCGGGATCAAGAGCTGCACCGGCGGCGGCACCGTCGTCGTCTCCGCCGAGGGGTCGAACCAGTCGGTGTCCGGCACCGCGGTGGACAACGCGGACAACACCGCGAGCGCGGGTGTCACCGGGATCAACATCGACAAGACGGCGCCGAGCCTGACCGGCACGCCGACGACGGTTGCCAACGGCAACGATTGGTACAAGGGTGACGTCACCGTCCACTGGACCGCGGCCGACGTCCTGTCCGGGCTCGCCGGGTCCGCACCCGGCGACAGCACGATCACCGGCGAGGGCCTCGGCCTGACCGCGAGCGCGACGGTCGCCGACAAGGCGGGCAACACCACCACCGCGAACAGCACCGCGGTCCGCATCGACCGGACGCCGCCGGTCACCGGTGTCACCGGTACGTCGAACACCTGGGTCAACGGCGACGTCACGGTGAACCTCTCGCCGGCGGACAACCTGTCGGGCGTCGCGTCCACGTCGTACGCCGTCGACGGCGGCCCGGCACAGACCGGCACCGCCTTCACGCTGACAGGCGAGGGCGACCACACCGTGTCCTTCTTCAGCACGGACAACGCCGGCAACGCCGAGGCGACCCGGACCGCGCACGTCCGGATCGACCGGACCGCGCCGGCGATCAGCCACGCGTTCACGCCGCTGAGCTACACCGACGGGGCCTGGGCGAACCAGGACGTGACGGTCACCTTCGACTGCACCGACGCCGGGTCCGGCGTCGCCTCCTGCACCGCACCGGTCACGAAGACCGCCGAGGGTGCCGGGCAGCAGGTCGTCGGCACGGCGGCGGACAACGCCGGCAACACCGCGACCGACATCGCGACCGTCAGCATCGACAAGACCGCCCCGGTCGTCACCGCAACGCCGGACCGGCCCGCGAACGACGCCGGCTGGTACGACGACGACGTCACCGTGACCTTCTCCGCGAGCGACCCGCTGTCGGGTGTCGCGAGCCTGCCGGTCGCGAAGGTCCTCGGCGAGGGCACCGACCAGACTGCGGCCGGAACCGCCACCGACGCGGCCGGCAACAGCGCCGCCGCCACGGTGAGCGGGATCAACGTCGACAAGACCGCGCCGGTGCTGACCGGCGGCGTCACCGGCGGCTGGCACACCGGCGACGTCACCGTCACCTGGTCCTGCACCGACGCGCGCTCGGGCGTCGCGACCGGGCCGGCGAACGACACCGTGACCGGTGAGGGCGCGAACCTTTCCTCGACGGCGACCTGCACCGACCGTGCGGGCAACACGGCGACGAAGACGGTCGACGGCATCAAGATCGACCGCACCGCGCCGACCACGACGGCGGACGTCCCGCAGCCGCTGGCCAGCGGCTGGTACGCCGGCGCCGTCCAGGTCACCCTGACCGGCCACGACGAGCTTTCCGGTGTCGCCGGCACCTTCTACAGCGTCGACGGCGGCCCGGCACAGGCCTACACCGGCGCGTTCGCGTTCGGGTCGAAGGGCGCGCACACGATCAGTTACTGGAGCGCCGACACCGCCGGCAACACCGAGGACGCGACCAACAGCATGGAGCTGAAGATCGACGGGAACGCGCCCTCGACGACGGTGGTCAACCCGATCTCGCCGGCCAGCGGCTGGTTCGTCACCAGCGGCATCCCGGTGGCGTTCCACGCCACGGACGCCGAGTCCGGCGTCGCCGCGACCTACTACCGGATCGACGGCGGGGACCGGTTGACCTACGGCGAGCCGTTCACCGCGGACCTGTCGACCGGCAGCCACACGATCGTCTACTGGAGCGTGGACCTCGCCGGCAACGCCGAGCCCGAGCACACGACCCGGGTGAACGTCGACACCGTCCCGCCGGTCATCACCGGCAGCCGCAACCCGGCACCGAACGGCCACGGCTGGAACAACACCGACGTCACGGTCACGTTCACCTGCACCGACGCCGACTCCGGCGTCGACGGGATCGCCGGCTGCGGGCCGGACGCGACCGTCATCAGCCAGGGTGACGACCAGGTGGTCCATGGCGACGCCCAGGACGTGGCCGGCAACAAGAGCTCGACCACCGTCAGCGGGATCAGGATCGACAAGACCGCGCCGACCCTGACCGGAGCCGCGACCACGGCCGCGAACGGCGCGGGCTGGTACAACGGCGACGTCACGATCGCCTGGACCGGCGACGACGGGCTGTCCGGGATCGACCTCGCGACCCAGCCGGCCGACAGCATCATCACCGGTGAGGGATCCGCCCTGGGCGCCTCGGCGAGCATCTCCGACAACGCCGGCAACACGAAATCCGCGTCGGTGACCGGTATCAGGATCGACCGGACGGCCCCGGTCGTCACCGGCGGACCGACGACCAGCCCGAACAGCGCCGGCTGGTACCGCGACCAGGTCGTCGTGGACTTCAGCTGCACGGACCCCCTGTCCGGCGTGGCGTACTGCCCGACCAGCAAGGTGGTCGCCGGTGACGGCGCGAACCAGAGCGTGACCAGCGACCCCGCGAGCGACAAGGCGGGCAACGAGAGCGCCGGCAGGACGGTCGGCGGCATCAACGTCGACGGCACCGCGCCGAGCACGACGGCGGACAACCAGTGCACCAAGGTCAACGGCTGGTGCACCGGCTCGACCGCCGACGTGGTGCTCACCGCGGCCGACCAGGCCGGCCTGTCCGGCGTGAAGGAGATCCACTACCGGATCGACGGTGGCGCCGAGAAGGTCGCGGCGGGTGCGACGAAGACGGTCTCCGTCCCGCTCGACGGCAGCGGCGCCGGTACCGTCACCTACTGGGCGGTCGACTACGCAGGCAACACCGAGCCCTCGTCCTCGGTGGCGCTGAAGTGGGACAACATCGCCCCGACGGTGAGCCACACGCTGACCCCGGTCCCGAACGCGAACGACTGGAACAACAGCGACGTGACCGTGACGTTCGCCGCCAAGGACGACGACTCCGGCTCCGGGGTGGCGAGCCTGACCGGTCCGGTCACGGTCTCGAGCGAGACCGCGGGACAGGTCGTCAACGGGTCGGCGACCGACACCGCCGGCAACACGGGCACCGACTCGGTCACCGTCCGGCTGGACAAGACCGCGCCGGCCGTCACGGCGACGGTGGTCGGCGGGACCAAGGGCAGCAACGGCTGGTACACCGGACCGGTCACGGTCCACTTCACCTGCTCCGACGCGCTGTCCGGCATCGCGACCTGCCCCGACGACCTGACGCTGATCGGCAACGGCACCAACACGGCCGCCGGCACGGCGACGGACAGGGCCGGCAACAGCGCGACCGCCACGCTGACGGGGATCAGGATCGACAAGGAGCCGCCGGCGATCAGCGACGTCAACGTCGCCGGCGGGTTCTACACCCTGGGCGCCGTCCCGGCGGCCACCTGCACCGCCTCCGACGGGGTCTCCGGGCTCGCGGGATCCTGCACCGTGACGGTGACCGGCGGCACGGCGAACGGCGTCGGAAGCTTCACCTACACCGCGACCGCCGTCGACAACGCCGGCAACCGCACCACGCTGACCGGCGGGTACCGGGTCGTCTACCGGTACGACGGGATCCTGCAGCCGGTCAACGACACCGCGCACCAGACGGGGACGTCGACCAGCGTGTTCAAGGCCGGCAGCACCGTGCCGGTCAAGTTCCAGCTGAAGCGGGCGGACGGCACCGTCGTACAGGCCGGCGCGGCGCCCGCCTGGCTCACCCCGGTCAAGGGTGCGGCGATGAGCATGCCGGTGGACGAGAGCGTGTACGCCGTGTCGGCCGACAGCGGCAGCACCTACCGGTACGACGCCGCCGCGCAGCAGTACATCTACAACTGGAAGACCACGAGCGGCAGCGCCGGCTTCTACTACCGGGTCGGTGTCACGCTGGACGACGGCCAGTCGTACTTCGTGAACCTCGCTCTGCGTAGCTGAGCGGGCGTGGTGGGCGTCGCGACGCCACGGTGTCGCGACGCCCACCACGTGCACCGGTGCCACGCGCGCCAGGGGTGACGGTGGTCACGCAAGGGGTGCTCGATTTTGTTCTCACGTTCACAAACTCCTAGAGTGGGTGGGCCGCCTGCGGATGACGCGGCGGTCCCGTAGAGGGCGCAGTCCAAGGTCCAGGAGAGACGTGACCACCGCACGCAGCCGTCGCACCGGTACGCCGACGCGCACCGAACGCGGCATCCCGGAGGCGACCGTCGCGCGCCTTCCGGTCTACCTGCGGGCACTCACCGCACTGTCCGACGACGGCATCGCCACCGCCTCGAGCGAGGACCTGGCCACCGCCGCCGGCGTGAACTCGGCCAAGCTGCGCAAGGACCTGTCCTACCTCGGCTCCTACGGCACCCGCGGGGTCGGGTACGACGTGGAGTACCTGCGCTACCAGATCGCCCGGGAGATCGGCGTCACCCAGGACTGGCCGGTCGTCATCGTCGGGATCGGGAACCTGGGCCACGCGCTGGCGAACTACTCCGGCTTCGGCACCCGCGGTTTCCGCGTGGTCGCGCTGCTGGACGCGGACCCGCGGCTCGTCGGCGAACCGGTGGCCGGCCTGGTGGTCCGCGACTTCGCCGAGCTGGACGAGATCGTGCGGACCGAGAAGGTCGCGATCGGCGTGATCACCACGCCCGCGGGCCCTGCCCAGGACGTCTGCGACCGGCTGGTCGCCGCGGGCGTGACCAGCATCCTGAACTTCGCGCCGGTGGTGCTCTCGGTGCCCGACGGGGTCGACATCCGCAAGGTCGACCTGTCCATCGAGCTGCAGATCCTGGCGTACCACGAGCAGCGCAAGTCCGGAGAGGCCGCGGTCACCGAGCTCACCGAGCTCGCGGACCTGACCGACCTCGGCAGCGTCGGCGGAGGGGTCGGAGCATGAGTTACCTGGTTGTCGGGATCTCGCACCGCAGCTCCGACCTGGCGCTGCTGGAGCGGGTCGCCCTCGACGCCGAGGCGGCGACCAAGCTGGCCCTCACGGTGCAGCGGGCGCCCTCGGTGAGCGAGTCCGCGGTGCTGGCCACCTGCAACCGGACCGAGGTGTACGCCGACGTCGAGCGGTTCCACGCCGGCATGGACGACGTCACCGCCGTACTGTCCGAGGTCACCGGCGTACCGCTGATCGACCTCGCCGCGCACCTGTACGTGCACTTCGAGGAGGGCGCGGTCGCGCACCTGTTCCAGGTCGCGGTCGGGCTGGACTCGATGGTGGTCGGCGAGAGCCAGATCCTCGGCCAGGTCAAGGAGACGCTGCGCGTCGGCCAGGACCTGGAGACCGTGGGACCGGCGCTGAACACGCTGCTCCAGTACGCGTTGCGGGTCGGCAAGCGGGCCCGGGCCGAGACCGGTATCGACGCCGCCGGCCGCTCCGTCGTGAGCGCCGGCCTGGACGCCGTCGCGGGGCCCCTCGGCGGCCTGGCCGGCCGCAGCACGCTGGTCGTGGGGGCCGGCTCGATGGCCGCGCTGGCCGCGACCACGCTGCAGGCCGCGGGCGCCGGCCGGATCGTCGTCGCCAACCGCAACCTGGCGCGCGCGAGCACGTTGGCCGAGCGGGTCGGCGGTGCGGCGATCCCGCTCGAGCAGGTGCCGCGGGCGCTGGTCGAGGCCGACCTGGTGGTGTCCTGCACCGGGGCTCGCGGCGTCGTGCTGACCGAGGACATGATCCGTGCGGCGACCGCCGGCGGCCGGACGCTCGGCGTCCTCGACGTCGCGCTGCCGCACGACGTGGACAAGGCGGTCGCGGACCTGGACGGTGTGACCCTGGTGGCACTGGCCGACCTGGTCGGCGCCGCGGGCGGCGCCGACGACGACATCGAGGACGTCCGCCGGATCGTGCACGAGGAGACCGCGGCGTTCGAGGCGTCCCGCCGGGCCGCGTCCGTGACGCCGACGGTGGTCGCGCTGCGGGCGATGGCGAGCAGCCTGGTGGAGGCCGAGCTGGCCCGGCTGGACCGGCGGCTGCCGGACCTCGACGACACCCAGCGCGAAGAAGTGGCGCACACGATCCGCCGGGTGGTGGACAAGGTGCTGCACACCCCGACGGTGCGGGTGAAGGAGCTGGCCGCCGATCCCGGCGGTCCGACCTACGCCGACGCTCTGCGCGAGCTGTTCGCGCTCGACCAGTCCGCGGTCGACGCCGTCACCACGCCGGTGGCCAAGGACTCCGAGACGAGGGGGCGCGCGTGATCAGGCTGGGCACGAGGCGCTCGCAGCTGGCGACCGTTCAGGCCACGTGGGTGGCGGAGGCGCTGCGCGCGCGTGGCCATCAGGTCGAGCTGGTCCCGATCGTGACCACCGGCGACACCAACCGGGCGCCGCTGGAGCAGATCGGCGGCACCGGCGTGTTCGTCAGCGCCCTGCGCGACGCGCTGCTGGACAAGACGATCGACGTCGCCGTGCACTCGCTCAAGGACCTGCCGACGGCGGCGGTCGACGGCCTCACGCTGGCCGCGATCCCGCCGCGGGAGGACCCGCGCGACGTGCTGGTGGCCCGCGACGAGCTGACCCTCGGCGAGCTGCCCGCGGGCTCGCTGGTGGGCACCGGCTCGCCGCGCCGGGTGGCGCAGCTCGAGGCGCTCGGCCTCGGCCTGGAGCTGACCGGCATCCGCGGCAACGTGGACACCCGGATCTCGATGGTTGCCGAGGGCAAGCTCGACGCGGTGGTGCTGGCCCGGGCCGGGATCGCCCGGCTCGGCCGGCTCGACGAGGTCACCGAGGTGCTGGACCCGATCCAGGTGCTGCCGGCCCCGGGCCAGGGCGCGCTGGCGATCGAGACCCGCGCGGACGACGCCGAGGTGGTCGCCGCGGTGGCGGTGCTGGACGACGCGTTCACCCGCGCCGCCGTGCTGGCCGAGCGCACCCTGCTGGCGACGCTGGAGGCCGGTTGCACGGCGCCGGTGGGCGCGCTGGCCGAGGTGGTCGAGGGTGACGACGGGCCCGAGCTGTGGCTGCGGGCCGTGCTCGGCACCGACCACGGCGTGCGGCGGCTGTCGGCGAACGGACCCCTGGACGACCCGGCCGGGCTCGGCCGGAACCTGGCCGTCGAGCTGCTGGAGCAGGCATGACCCCGACGGTGCGCAAGGCGGCGGGGGGACGCCGCAAGCAGGACGACAAGACGAGCACGACCGCGAGCAAGACGAGGACGAAGGCGACAGCAACGGTGAGCAGCGCGAAGACCCGTGCCAGCAAGACCACCCCCGCGAAGGTGCAGCCGAAGGCGGGCACCGTGCGGGTGAGACAGCCCAGACCGCTCGGCCACGTCACTTTCGTCGGCACCGGCCCGGGCGAACCCTCGCTGCTGACGCTGGCGGGCCGCGAGGCGCTGGCCGCCGCGGACGTGGTGGTCGTCGAGGGCCCCGAGCACGACCCGTTCCTGGCCTTCTGCAAGCCGGGTGTCGAGGTCGTCGACGGCTCCGGCGCGGACGGCAGCCGGGCGCTGCGCACCGCGGCCCGGGCCCGCACCGTGGTGAAGGCGGCGAAGTCTGCCGCGAACGTGGTCCGGCTGCTGGCCGGCGACCCGTTCACGTTCTCCACCGGTCCCGAGGAGGCGGCGGCCTGCCGCAAGGCCGGGATCGCGTTCAACGTGGTGCCGGGCGTGAGCGAGCTGACCGCCGTCCCGTCGTACGCGGGGATCCCGCTCACGGTGAAGGGCGAGCGCGAGGTGACGGTGCTCGACCTGGCCGAGGCCAAGCTGG